>NZ_JBGEVE010000008.1:0-138673 GCF_048514265.1 Actinomyces sp. SKVG-SVH-4(1)
CATCGTCTTGAACGGACAGACCCCAACTGAGAAACTCAACGACATCATCAACGGTGCAAACACCACCTGACCCCACCCTCCAGCCGGGGACAGCCCACGCGTTCGGGGACCGGATTCCCGTCCCCGACGGCGTCGAAGGTCCCCGGACGCACAAGATTGTCCCCGGACGCGCGGAGTGCACCCGCCCGCGAGGACACAACACATCTCAACCGCCGCTCTTGTACCAGGCGACGGCGATTTGGACGCGGTCACGCAGGTGGAGTTTGGCCAGGATGCGGCTGACGTTGCGGCGCACGGAGGCGGGCTGCAGCACGAGCCGCTCGGCGATCTCCTCGTTCGACATGCCCTCCGCAATGAGTCGGGCGACGTCGAGCTCCCTGGGCGTCAGCACCTCGAACCTCTCCCGCAGCCCTTCGCGCTGCGCACCGGACAGCGCCCGCGGTACCCCACGTGCAATGAGCTCTTTGGTGACGCGAGGCGTGAGTACGGCATCGCCCTGTGCCACCGCCCGCACCGCCTGAGCCAGCTGCGCCGCGCGCACATCCTTGAGCAGGAACCCCGATGCCCCCACCTCCAGAGCCCCAAAGGCGTAGTCGTCCTCGTCGTAGGTAGTCAGCACCAGGACCTTTACCGTCGGGAACCGCCGCGCCACCGCTCGGGTCGCACTGATCCCATCCATCCCTGGCATGCGCACATCCATGAGCACGACGTCGGGCAGCCCCGTTGACCGGTTCAGCCGCTCCAGGGCCTCCAGCGCCTCCTGCCCGTCACCGGCCTCCGCCACTACGTGCAGGTCCGGCGCCTTGCGGATCATGAGTGCCAGCCCCAGGCGCGCGTAGCGCTGGTCGTCCACGATCATGACCGATGTCGGCCTCAGCCCCTCCGACTCCACGCCCACACCTCAACCCTCACCGCGAGTTCTCGGCACCGTCGCAGCCACCCGCCAGCCGCCGTCGGCCTCCGACCCCCAGTCCAGCGAGCCTCCCGCCGCCTCGATCCGGTCCCGCAGCCGCGGCAGGCCGGTCCCCTCCGCAGCCCCACCACAGCAACCGTTGTCTTCCCCGCCACGGTCACCCGAGGCGCCATCGTTGCGAACCGTCACCGTCACCGCCGACTCACCGTGGTCCCAGGACACCTGCACCTGCGACAGCGCGGGCGCGTGCCGCACTGCGTTGGTGAGCGCCTCCCGGGTGAGCGCGAAGCACAGCTCGGCCTGCCCGGCGTCGTCGGCCCGCTGCCCGGTCTCGGTGAAGACGACCGTGACGCCCAGCGACCGGACCCTGCCGACGACGCTCCTGATCTCATCCCAAGACCGGTGCCCGGCATCGTCCCGGTCCGGTAAGTCCGCCGGCTCATCCTCGCCGTCGGCCAGGGCCCTCACCGCCCGGCGCGTCTGCTCCAGGCACTCCCGCGCCACCTCGTTGATGCCGCCGAGCGCCTCATCGATCTCCGGGTCGGCCCCACCAGCCAGCCCCTCGGACAGGGCGATGATCGTGGTCAGGCCGTGCCCCACGGAGTCGTGCAGCTCGGCGGCGATACCGGCCCGGCTCACCGCGCGGTCGCGCTCGGCCCGAAGCACCCGGAAGCGCTCCCGCTCGGCTCTGGCCCCGGCTTGCGCCGCCCGCCAGTTCGCAACGCTGCGCGCCAGCATCGCGACGATGACCGTCAGCAGGACGGCGACCACCTGGCTGAGCCACTCCTCCATCAGGACCCCGGGCGGGGCCACCAGGACCGCACTGGCCGTCGCCATGAGGCAGGCCGCGCCGATCACCGCGAGGTGCTGCCACAGTGGGAGCCGGCTCACCGCACTCCCCAACGCGACCAGCACCGGGACGAGGAAGAAGTTGTTGAGCCCCAGCGCCGAAGCCGCCACGTACACGGCACCCTCGACCAGGAAGACCGCCAGCGGGTGCCTGCGTCGTGCAGTGAGGAGTGCCGTCGACCCAACGGCCGCCAGGATGAGAATCGCGAAGCCGATTCTGGTCGGGGCGATCCCCGCAACCAGGCCGCCGTCACCGACGCGGCCGGTCAGCACCGCACTGCCGATCATGTCGCCCTGGTAGGTGGCGCACAGGATGAGGAGCAGCGTGGACAGGATGCCGGGGCCGGCCTGCGCGGGCGCCGGCTGGCGCACCCACTCCCCCAGCGTCCGCCAGTCGACCCGAATCCTCATCACCGACGACGAGCCGCGCTCTGCACCGGACACCAGCGTCCCTCCTCTCCGTCGCGACCGTACCCTACGCCCCGAGATCTGAGCCCCAGAGCGGTTCGCGAGGCCTGGGGACGACCGCGGTTCCCAGGCAACCAGCGGCCTCTGCTCAACCTGCTCGGGCCCATCGTCACTCGGCCGCCAGGATGGCACCGATCGGGGCCCGGGTGGCACCCCGGATCGGAGCGAGTAGCACCGCGACCAGGGCCAGGAAGGACAGGAGGGCCACGAGCAGCACTGGCCCGATGCCGGGGCGCACTACCAGCGGCATCCCCGCTCTGGCGTAGAAGAGGGACTCGCCGGCTGTTGTCACCACTAGCGGTAGGAGCGAGATCAGCAGGGCCGTCCCCACGTACAGCGCCGCCTCGATGACCACCTGCCGGCGCACGCCGCGCACCGTGCTCCCGGCGCAGCGCAGCACCGCGAGCTCACGCTGCCGGGACCGGGAGGACATGCCGACGACGGCCACGGCCCCCAGCAGCGCCATCGCCCCGAGGATCGTCGCCAGCACCAGTGAGTCCACCTGGTTGATGGTTACGTTCAGGTGCGCCGCCTCCACCACTGCCTGCCCCGTGGCGAGACTGGTCGTGAGTGCCGCGGTGAAGGAGATCGCCAGGGCCAGCAGGCCGATGGCACTTGCCGACGACTCGCTGCGCCACAGCGCCGAACGGCGCGCGATGAGCCACGGTCCACCCAGCCGCGCCAGCGGCGCCGACCACAGCCGCAGCAGCCGCGGGATGAGCGCGGGCGCCAGCAGCACCACGAGGACCGCGAGCAGGAGCGACGCCAGGATCGCCTGGCCCCCACCGGTCGGCCATCCGTCGATCTTCCTTCCGGGTGGGGCCAGAAAAGCGACGAACAGCTGCCCCGCACACGCAAGCGCCCACACTCCGGCCAGGATCCATCGCCCCACCCCCATGCGGCGTCGGCCTTCCGATGCGGTGTCCCGCACTGCCTCCACGGCTGGCGTTCTCACGGCGGCACGTGCCGGGCCCACGGCCCCCAGGACCGCGACGGTGACCACGACGAGCACGGTGAGCAGGAGCGTCGTCGGGGTCTGGGCGACCTCGATGCGCCCCATGCGCGCGGCCGCCAGGCGGGTGAGCACCGAGGCGAAGGGCTGGGCCGCCACCTGCCCCAGCAGAATCCCGGGCACACAGGCCACCAGGCCTAGCACCGCCACGGTGGCGAGGACGGCGGCGAGCACCTGGCGGGGCAGGGCACCGGCCAGTCTCCACAGGGCCCAGCTCGTGCGCAGTGCCTGCACGCAGGACTGCCCGACGACGGCCACCACCGGAACCGTCACCATCGCCGTGTAGAAGGCGACCGAGATACCGGGAACGACGAGCTCGGCCGGGTCCACTCCCGCCGCCCGCGCCGCGGCGACGACGTCGGGCCGGGTGACGGTCATGCGGTGCACCAGGCAGACGTTGATGAGCCCCGCGGCGAGGGCCAGTACCGCCACCGTTCCCGACCAGGCCCGCCACTGGGCGGCCAGGGCGCGCAGTGTGTAGCGGGTCATGCCGCAGCTCCCGTCTGGTTGACGGCGGCCAGCAGCTCGTCGGGGGTGGCACCGCGGCGGTGGTCGACGATGCGGCCATCGCGCATGATGAGCACGCTCTCGGCCAGGGCCGCGGCCCCCAGGTCGTGCGTCACGAGGATGACGGCGGCCCCGTCGTCGGCCAGGCGCCGCAGCTCGGCCAGGACGAAGGCGGCCGATCGGGTGTCGAGGGCCCCGGTGGGTTCGTCGGCGAAGACGACCGGTGGGCGGCGGTAGAGGACCCGCCCCAGGGCGACGCGCTGCTGCTCACCGCCCGAGAGCGTGGTCGCGACCGCGTCGGCGCGCGACTCCAGTCCCAGTCCGGCCAGGACCTCCCGCACCCGTGCCGAGTCGGGGCGCCGGCCGGCCAGGGTGTCGGAGATCGTGATGTTCTCCCGCACCGTCAGGTAGGGCACGAGGTTGTAGGCCTGAAAGACGAAGCCCACCCGGTCGCGGTAGAGCTCGGCCACTCGCGCCGCCGGGAGCCCGCCGAGGTCGCGTCCCATGAGCGAGACGCGCCCCGACGTCGCCGGCTCCAGCCCGGCCAGGCACAGCAGCGCCGTGGACTTGCCCGAGCCACTGGGACCGACCAGCGCCGTCATCCGCCCCGGCATCATGGCGCAGGAGATGCCGTGCAGGATCTCGATCGGTTCCCCACCGGGGGTCGGGAAGGACTTGCGCAGATCGCGCGCTTCCACAGCGGCCGGGCCACCTTCTCCCCCGACGCCGACGACGCCTCCCTCCCCAGCCGTGCCGCCCGGGAGCCCGAGGCCCCCGGGTGTGCGTCCCCGCACTGGTTGAGCCGACCGGTCCGACTGCGTCCGTTCACGTCGAGCTGCCATGGCCCTGCGCCGTCCTCTCCCCTGTGAATCCGCCGGTATCGCTGGACGCCGTCGGACGCCCGCGGTTCAACCTAGGCGGCTGCCTCGGCTCCCGGGCCCGCAGACCGCGAACTGTCCACAGATGATGACAACCGGCCCCACAGGCAGCACGGCGGGGGACATTCCGCGCGGCCGGGTGCGGTCAGCTCCAGGCGGGGACAGCCCGCGCGTTCGGGGACAGGATTCCCATCCCCGACGGCGTCGAACGTCCCCGGCCGCGACGACATGTCCCCGGCCGCGCAAGATGTCCCCGCCCGAGCCGCACATCCGCCCACACCCCGTGCGCCCCACCCCACCCACACCAGCACGAAGGGCCGGTCGCGGTCGGTCCTTCGACCAACCACAACCGGCCCCGCACACGGACCCTCAACGGGCCCTCAGCCGCAGCCTCCGGCGTCAGAACGCCGGGATGACGGCCTCGTCGGGCCAGGTCTTGGTGATGTAGGCACGCAGCTTGTCGTCGTTGAGGAGCTTGGCGAGCTTCTTGAGGTGCTCGTTGTCCTTGTCAGCCTTGCGCACGACGAGCTGGTTGGGATACTCCGAGTCCTTGCCGCCCTTCTCCAGAAGGAGCGCGTCCTTCTTGGGATTGAGCTTGGCGGCGATGGCGTAGTTACCGTTGATGATCGCGGCGTCCCCGTCGGGCATCGCCCGGTGGACCTGAGCGCCATCGACAGTCTTGAACTTCAGCTTCTTCGGGTTGGACGACACACTTGTGACGTTGGGGAGGGCCACTCCCTCTTTCAGCTCGATCAGCCCGGCGGCAACCAGGAGCTTGAGCCCGCGAGCCGTGTTGGCCGGGTCGTTGTTGAGGATGATCGTGCCACCCTCAGGGATCTCCTTGACGTCCTTATAACCCTTGGCGGTGTAGATGCCCATGGGCTCGACGTGCACGTCGGCGATGGACACCAGGTCATAGCCCTTGTCCTTGTTCTGCTGCTCCAGGAAGTTGGGAGTCTGGAAGAAGTTGGCGGCCAGCGAGCCATCGCTCAGGGAGGCGTTCGGCGTCTGATAGTCGTTGATGGTCACGATGTCGAGCTTGATTCCGGTCCCCTCAGTGAGATTGTCCTGAACCCACTTGAGGATCGCGGCATGGGGCTGAGGACTCGCACCGATGGAGATGGTGGTGACACCGTTCTTCTCAGTCAAGCCGGTCTTGGAGCCGCAGGCGGCCAGAGTGAGGGCGGCAGCGGTGGCCAGGCCACCGGCGATGACGGTGCGGCGGGAGATGGAGGAGGACATGGTGGTTCCTTTCGCGGGGCCGGGCGGCCCCAGTGACGGGAGAGAAGAAAGTCTGATGATGCTGGGGCCGACGGCGCAGCCGCCCGGTTCCAGGTGGCGCAGCGCGCTTACCCGGCTGGTGATCGCCTCAGCGGTGGTCCACCAGCCGGCTGAGCATGTCGCCGACCAGCTGGATGATGCCGACGATGACGGCGATGATGACCACGGTGATGACCACGACGTCCACCATGTTGCTGTTGTGGCCGTACACAATGGCGAGATCGCCCAGGCCGCCGCCGCCCACGGCGCCGGCCATGGCGGAGTATCCCAGGAGGGTGATGATGGTGACGGTGCCCGACTGGATGAGGATCGGCAGGGCCTCGCGCACGAGGACCCCCCAGGTGATCTGCCGCCCAGAGGCACCCATCATGAGGGCGGCCTCGACCTTGCCGCGGTCGACGTCGTTGATGGCCGTCTCCACCAGGCGCGCGTAGAAGGGGATCGCGCCGATGGTCAGCGGCACGCAGACGGCCTGCCAGCCGGTGGACGACCCCACGATCAGCCTCGTCACGGAAATCAGGGCGATCATAAGGATGATGAAGGGCATGGAGCGCCCGATGTTGACGAACTGCGAGAGCACCCAGTAGATGGGCGGATTGGGACGCTGACCGCGCTGGCCGGTGGTCACCAGCGCGAGCCCCAGCAGGAGGCCGAAGATGATGGTCAGCATTCCCGAGACGAAGGTCATCGCCAAGGTCTCGAAGATGGCGGTGCCGAGGAAGTCGTGAATGACGGTGTTGTTGAACCAGGTCCCATCTTCGGAGCTCATGCTCGCGGCCTGGGTCAGCGGAAGGAGGATCGGGTTCATGAGCGGACCTCCGCAGCAATACCGGCGTGGCGCAGGGTGCTCACGGCCTGTTCGGTGTCGGACACGGGGACGGTGACGGCCAGGCGCCCGATCTGGGCCTGCCCGATCGTCTCGAAGACGCCGGCGGCGATGTCCCCACCGAGCTCGGCCACCATGGACATGAGGGCGACGGCGGCCGGCTGGCCCGGGTGGGCGGTGATGGAGACATCGATGACGCTCTCGCCGTTGGCGACGGCGGCCTCGGGCACCTTCGGGAAGGGCACGATCTCGCGCGAGAGCCGGGAGTCGACGTCGAGCACGATGTCCTCCAGGCGGCCGCTCTCCACGATACGCCCGGCCTCGAGCAGGCTGACGGAGTCGCAGACCTGGCGGACCACGCTCATCTCATGGGTGATGATGATGACGGTCAGGCCCAGGGTGTCGCGGACGTTCTTGATGAGGTCGAGGATGGAGCGGGTGGTCTCCGGGTCCAGGGCGGAGGTGGGCTCGTCACACAGGAGGACGGCCGGGTCGTCGGCCAGCGCCCGGGCGATGCCGACGCGCTGCTTCTGGCCGCCGGAGAGCTGGGAGGGGTAGGAGCCGCCGCGGTCGGCCAGCCCCACGAGGTCGAGCATGCGCTTGACGACCGGGTGGCGCTTCCCGCCGGGGACGCCCGCGAGCGCCAGCGGGTAGGCGATGTTCTGCGCCGTGGTGCGCTGGTCCAGGAGGTTGGCGTGCTGGAAGACCATGCCGATGCGGCGTCGGGCCTCGCGCAGCTGGCTGGACGACAGGGCGGTCATATCCTGGCCGGCGACGCTCACGTGGCCGCTGGTGGGGCGCTCCAGAGAGGTCAGGCAGCGCACGAGCGTGGACTTGCCGGCCCCGGAGGTGCCGACGATGCCGTGGATGGAGCCGGCGGCGACGTCGAGGCTGAGCCCGTCCAGGGCGCGCACCTCCTTGCCGCTGCGCAGGCGGTAGACCTTGTGGACGTCGCGCAGGGAGATCATGGGCTCGCTTGGGGAGCCGGGCACGTCACCGTCTTCGGACCGGCCGGACTCGGCGGTCGACTGTTCACTGGTTGTCACGTATTCCTCCATCGTTCCTGGCGGAAGCACCCGCACCATGAAGGGGGTTGCTGCAATGTCGTCGAGCCAGGTCTCTCGGTTGCTCTGGATGGCCACCAGTAACTTACGCAGCGCCGCCTTGGCGACGCAAGCGAGGCCACCTTCAAGGGACCGAGGTCACGCCCACATCGACGGCGTTCCCGAAGTACGAGACGGGCCGGGCGGGGCGAGCGGTCCGACCCGGGTTGCACGGGCCCGCTGGCCAGCCCGCTTTCAGCCCGGGCCGTTCGGGCCCCACTGGCCGGCCGGCTCTCGCTCCGCACGTGCGCCCCACCCGGTCGTCACCCACCGCTCAGCCCGGGCCTCAGTCCGCCCGCCACCGGCGCTCCCGCAACATCCTGGCTATTCCCAGGTCACGTGTCGGCGCCGCTACTCGCGCCGCACAGGGCAACGTGTTTGGATCTGCTCATGAGTGCGACCTTGGAGCCGACCGCCCCCGACATCCTGGGAGAGCCGTGGGTGGCCCGCCGTATCCCGGTGACCGAGTCACCCACGAAGGCACCCGGCGCCGACCACGCCGTGCTCGTCTTCCAGCGTGAGGCGGCCGGCCGGGCCAGCCGACCCCGGCACTCGCGCGCGGTCCTCTACCTGCACGGCCGCAGCGACTACTTCTTCCAGACCCACCTGGCCCAGGCCTACCTCGACGCCGGCTTCGAGTTTTACGCGCTGGACCTGCGGGCCTGCGGGCGGGCCGGCGTCGGGCACCCCTCCCCGCATGACGTGCGCGACCTGCGCGTCCATGACGAGGAGATCGCCGAGGCCCTGCGCATCATCCGCTCCGAGCACGGGCATGACGTCGTCGTCCTCAACGGGCACTCGACCGGCGGGCTGCAGGCGGTCATCTGGGCGGCCGACCACCCCGGGACCGTGGACGCGCTCGTCCTCAACTCCCCGTGGCTGGACCTGCGCGGGTCGGCACTGGTGCGCTCCTACGGCTCGGCCTTCGTGGACCTCCTCTCGCGGCGGGACCCCGAGCGCGTCATCGGTGAGCCGGGCAGTGGCGATGAGGACAACTACGTGGCGGCCCTGCACCGGCGCTGGCGCGGCGAGTGGGACTGGGACCTGGCGCTCAAGCCGGCGCCGTCCTTCCCGGTGCGGGCCGGGTTCCTGGCGGGGATCCGGCGTCTGCAGCGCGAGGTCCACCACGGGCTGGGGATCCGGGTGCCGATCCTCGTGTGCTGCTCAACGGCCAGTGGCGGCGTCAAGGCGAGCCTGGAGGAGGCGCAGCGCTCCGACGTCGTCCTCGACGTGGAGCAGATCATCGACCGCTCCCAGTACCTGGGCGACGACGTGACCGTCCGCCAGATCCCCGAGGGCGTCCACGACCTGGCCCTGTCCGGGCCGCTGGCGCGCGCCGAGTACCTTCAGGCCGTCATGCGCTGGCTGGACAACCGCCTGCACTGAGCGCCTGCGCTGAGTCGCTGAGCCTCAGTCGCGACGCCCTAGTCGCGGAACGCGGTGAGCTGCTCGGCGAGCTCGTCGCTGACCCGTTCGACGACCTCGAGGGTGTCGAGGAAGTCGGCCATGGTGCCGTACCAGGGGTCGGGCACGTTGAGGACGCTGCGGGAGGACCCGCCCGCGGCGACCGCCTCGACCTGCTGGGTGGAGGCCGGGTCGAGCTCGCGGTACATGCGGATGCGGGCGGGCTCTGCCCCGAGGCCCGCGGCGCGGCGCTGGAGGACGTTCCAGTGGGAGTCGGTCATGGCCAGCAGGAGGTCGGCCTCGGTGATCTCGGCGTCGGTGACGCGGTGGGCGGTGTGGGAGGCGATGGCGATGCTCGTGGCGCGCGAGACGTCGTCGGCGCCGACGCCGTAGCCGGCCTCGGTCAGGACGCGGCGGGCCCGGGAGTCGATGGGGTTGCCACGTTCCTCGTCGGAGACGCCGGCGGAGGTGACGGTCACGCCGCCCGGCCCGGAGTCGGGGATGCCGGCGGCGGCGAGGCGGTCGCGCAGGACGACCTCGGCCATGGCGGAGCGGCAGATGTTGCCGGTGCACACCATGACGACCCGATAGGGGCCGGCGCCGCGACGGCCGGGCAGCGAGGCGGGCGCAGTGGAGGAGGCGGAAGAGGAGGAGGCAGCGGCGGTCGTCTCGGTGCTGGCGTCGGAGGAGCTCACGTCCCGAGCCTTGCGCACGTCGAGGTCGGCTGTCCACTGAGGTCAACTGAGGTGAAGCGTCCGCGCGGTCGTAGGGTAGGTCGCGCAGTCGTGCCCTCAACCCTCGACAGCGCGGCATAAGGCTCGACCGCGACGGCGAGGCCTGCGTGCCGGTGTTGTACGGGCGGACTGCTCGGCCGGGCGGCTGCGCGAGCCCCGACTACAGCGCGCGGCCGTCGAGGACGTCGGCGACCCAGGAGCGGGCCACGACGAAGTCCTTGTCGCTGGTGCCGGCCAGGACCGCCGTCGGGCGGGCGTCCAGCCGCGGGTAGGAGCCCAGGAACCGCACCACCGGGCAGGTGCGGTGCAGCCCGATGAGGGCGGCCTGGACCCGCTCCTCGCGCACGTGCCCCTCGACGTCGATGGAGAAGCGGTAGCGCCCCAGGGAGTCGCCCACGGGCCGGGACTCGATGCGCGAGAGATTGACGCCGCGGGCACTGAACTGCTCGAGCATATCCAGCAGGGCGCCGGAGCGGTCGTGCGGGAGGTGGACGAGCAGGGTGGTCTTGTCGGCGCCGGTGGGCTCGCCCACGCGACCGGGCCGGGTCACCTTGACGAAGCGGGTGACGGCGTCGGGGTTGTCCGCCACGCCCCCGGCGATGACCTCCAACCCGTACTGCTTGGCGGCCAGCGGGTTGCACAGGACGGCCTGGAAGCCGGTGTCCCCCTCGGTGGTGGCCAGCGCGCGGGCGGGCGCCGAGGTGGAGGTCCCGGCCACGTACACGGCCTCGGGGAGGTTCTGGTGGACCCAGCCGCGGCACTGGGCCCAGGCGTGCGGGTGGGTGGAGATGGCGCGCACGTCCTCCAGGCGGGTGCCGGGGCGGCCGGCCAGGACGAAGGTGATCGGCACGGCCATCTCGGCGGCGATGACCAGGGGCGTGGAGGCCACGAGGTTGTCCAGCGTGGCGTTGACCCCGCCCTCGACGGAGTTCTCAATGGGCACGACGGCGGCCTCCACCGTGCGCTCGCGCAGGTGGTCCAGGGCGGTGGGCACGTCCGGGCAGGGGTCGAGCTCGACGTCGACGGGGGCGACCTGGCGCAGCGCCATCTCGGTGAAGGTGCCGGCCGGCCCGAGGAAGGACCAGAGCGGAGCGGGAGCAGTCATGGGCACAGGGTAGCCAGTCCGGACGGTCGGGCCGGCGGCGGCTTGCTCCGTGGAACGCGGGGCCCTCACCGGCGGGTCCGGTCCCTCCGCCGGGCCTGGTCAGGAGGGAACAGCCCAGGCCCGGCCAGAGCCGGCCTCCCCCACCGGGATGCCGCCTCGTGACACCCTCCCGTGACGCCGCCGGGCCTGGCAGGCTGGGGCCATGAGTGTCTTCCGCAAGCACGACGACGGCCCGGTCTCCACCGCCCTGGAGGCTCAGGGCCTGGCCTGGCTCGCCGAGGCGATGGACGACGGCGGGGCGCACGTGGTGCCGGTGACCAGCGGCCCGGGCTGGTTGGAGGAGCCGCGGCTGACAACAACCGCCGTGACGCCGGCCGGGGCGGAGGCCTTCGGTCGGGCGCTGGCCGTCACCCATGCGGCGGGCGCCCCGGCCTTCGGGGCGGCGCCTCCCGGCTGGGACGGTAGGGCGCAGATGGGCCGCTCGGACATCCGGTTGCGGCCGCACACCGTCGAGGAGGGCGAACCGCGCCGCTGGGGCGAGTTCTACGCCGAGGACCGGATCCTGCCCTACCTGCAGCCCAGTCGGGACAACGGCTCGATCAGCGCCGCCGGGGCCGGAGTCGTCGAGCGGCTGTGCGAGCGTCTGCGCGACGGCGACTTCGACACCGACCAGCCGGCCCTCGTGCGCGCCGGCGCCCGCGAGCGCGGCGCGCGGGTCGCGGTGGCCCGTACGCACGGGGACCTGTGGTGCGGCAATGTCCTGTGGACCCCGGCCGATGAGGCCACCCAGTGGGCGCCGCCGCGGGCCGGCCTCGGGCCGCAGGAGCCTGACCCCGGGCAGACGCCCGTGGGCGGGCCGGCCGGCGGGCCGACGGTGGTCGGCGTGCTCATTGACCCGATGGCGCAGGGCGCGCACGCCGAGACCGACCTGGCGGCCCTGGGCGTGTTCGGGCAGCGCTACCTGGATCGCATCTACGCGGCCTACCACGAGGTCTCGCCGCTGGCGGAGGGCTGGCGCGAGCGGGTGGGCATGCACTCCTGGCACATCCTCATGATTCACGCCTTCCTCTTCGGCGGGGGCTATGGCGGGGAGGCGGTCGCCGTGGCCCGCCAGTACCTGTGAGCGGTCAGGGCCCGTAGGCTGGTCGGGTGAGACCTCGACGACGTCAACAGCGCCTGGTGCGCGGGGTCGTGTACGTCCTCGTGCTGCTGGTGGTCATCGGCATGATCCTGGCGGTGGTCGGGCCGGCCCTCGCCACCGCGGCCCCGACAGCGCCGGCGTCCCAGGCGGCGTCGGCGCCGGCCTCCGATGTCGCCTCGGCCTCGCACTCATCTTCGCGGCCGGCGCCGGTAGTTGTCCTGGCGACGAACAATCTCACCTGGGCGGACCTGCAAGAACAGGCCTCCCGCGAAGGCGCCGGTGAAAGCTCCGACTCTTCCGGCGTCGGCTCGGCGGCCGACCGCCTGCTGGCCTTCGCCCAGCGGGGCGAGCCGATGAACCTGTCCGTGCGTACTCCGGCGGACCGCACCTGCCCGGCCGATGCCTGGCTCACCCTGGGCCGGGGCAAGCGCGCGAGCGCCATCGAACCGTCCGCTTCCTGCGCCGGCCCCACCACCGCGATCCCCCGCAGCACCCCCCTGGTCGGAGCGCTCGGGCAGGACGTCTCGATCCAGGCCGTCGGCCCCGGAACGCAGCTGGCCACAGGGGCACCGGGGGGTTCAGCGACCAGGCCCGCCCCTGTGGCGCCGTCGGTGGCCGAGGCCCTGGCCGCCGAGGCGGACCTCACCTTCATCGACACCGCGAGCGCCGCCTCCACTGACGTCGAGCGGATCGCCGCCCTCGACGAGGCCCTGCGCACGGTCCAGGAGCAGTCGCGCCCCGGCACCCGCATCGTCGTCGCCTCCCTGGCCGACGACGAGGCCCCCGGCCCCCAGGTGGCGGTCCTGCCCGCGGGCACGAGGAGCGCGCGCGGCACCTCCGAGGGTCTGATCGTCGGCGACTCCACGCACCAGGCGGGCCTGGCCCAGCTGACCGACCTCACCCCGACTCTCGTCTCCGCCCTGGCCGGCCGCCGCGACCCGACCTTCGACGGCCACGCGCTCACGCTGCCCGAGACCGGTCGCGCGGGCGTGGCAACGGCCGGCGCCGGCGCCACCACCGGGGACGCCCGCATCTCGCGGCTCGCCGATGATGCCCTGCACGCCCGTGCCTCTCAGGCCACGGTCATGCGGGCCGGCGCCCTGCTCATGGGCCTGGCCGTGGCGCTCCTGGTCTGGGCGGCCGTCGCGCTGCGCGCCCCGAAGGCGAGCCGGCGCGAGGCTCTCCGCCGCCGGGTCACGTGGGTGGCCGTCTGCCTCAGCGGCCTGCCGACGGCGTTGCTGCTGGTCAATGCCGCCCCGTGGTGGCGCGTGGGGGCCCGGGCCGGTTCTCCCTCGGGGTGGGCCTCACTCGTCGCCGTGGTCGCGACCGCGCTGGTCGCGGCTGGGATCGTGGGACTGGCCGCCGGGATCGTGGCGCTGGCGCGGCGGCACCGGCAGCCCCGCTCCGCCGCCTCACCGAGTCCGTCGCCCTCAGCGGTCGGTGCCGCAGCCGCCGCTGAGCCGGCCGGATCCCCCAACACCCCCTCCGCCCGAGGGGAGGCCGGAGCCGAGCCGCCACCGGACGAGGCCGACGGCCCCGCACCCTCCGCGTCGTTGTCTCCGCCCCGCAACGGAGCGAGCCTGACAGCGCTGCTGGTTGCGGCGGCGATCCCGCTGGCCTGGCTGGTCGACGCCGCCGCGGGCGCGCCCCTGGCCTTCAACAACCCGCTGGGCATGAACGCGGTGGTGGCGGGCCGTTTTTACGGGGTGTCGAATACGGCTTTCGCGCTGGTGGCCGGCGCGCTCATCGTCGTCATCGCCGGCGTCTGGGAGGTTCTGGGCGGCGGCCGGCGGAGCGCGCTGCTGGTGACAGCCCTGCTGGGCGGGGCGGCGCTGCTCGTCGATGGGGCCCCGCAGCTGGGCGCGGACGTGGGCGGTGCCCTGACGCTGGTGCCGACGCTGGCCTTCCTCGCTGCGGGCCTGGCGGGTCTGCGCCTGAGCTGGCGGCGCTGGCTGGCCATCGGGGCCGCGACGGTCCTGGTGGTGGGCGGCTTCGCCGTCGTCGACCTCCTCCGGCCCGGTGAGCCCACGCACCTGGGGCGCTTCGCCCGTCAGGTGGCCGACGGCTCGGCCGCCGGCGTGCTGGGGCGCAAGGCCTACGCACTGGTCGGCCCCTTCATCACGAAGCCGGTCATGGCGGCAGCCCTGGCCTGCGCCGTGGTCATCGTGGCCGCGGCCCTGTGGTGGGGACGCCGGCAGGTGCGGGCCTGGCGCTCCGGCACGAGCCCCTACGCCTGGCTCGCCCCCAACGCCCACGGGGACATTCCACGCGTGGGGGGACGGGAATCCGGTCCCCCAACGCGCGGAATGTCCCCCTCCGCGCGATGGGTGACGACGGCGCTCAAGTCCCTGGGTGTACTGACGCTCGTGGCCGTCCTGGTCAACGACTCCGGCGTCACGATGGCCGGCTTCATCCTGGCGGCCGCCGCCCCCGCCCTGCTGGCGCTGACGCTGGCCGGCAGTGAGTCGGCGCGCTAGCTCTCGGCCGTCTCCGAGGTGGCCTGCGGGTCCTCACCGTGGTGCGGCTTCTCGGCAGGCTCGACGTCGTCGCCGGCCTTGGGGGGCTGCGGCACGGCGCGGTAGGCGAAGAAGTGGTCCTGCTCGGCGGCCGCCCTCTCGAAGGAGGCGCGCGGCACGCGGTGGCGGCGCAGCTTGCGCCGGGTCACGGCCCGCAGGACGTCCTTGTACTGGGAGGCGCGGTGCATCGTGCCGGCCCGGTCGTTACCGGTGACGCGGTGGGTGATGTCGCAGGGGACCTCGATGACGGCGAGCCCGGCCACGAGGACGTCGATGGTCAGGCCGACCTCCACCCCCCAGCCGTCGGCCAGAGGCACCGCCTTCTCATAGGCCTCGCGGCTCAGACATCGCTGACCGGACAGCGGCGCCACGGGCAGCCACCCGGTGGACAGCGAGATGGCCCGCCTGGCGGCACGTACCACCCGGCCGCGGCCGCCGGCCCCGGACTGCTTGGGGGGAACCGCGATGGACATGTCGGCCACGCCGTCGACGACCGGAGGCACCAGCTCGGCGCAGGAGGCGGCCGAGTCCCCCAGGTCGGCATCGATGAACAGCAGCAGCCGGGCGGGACCGTCGGAGTAGTCGCGCATGGCGACGACGGAGGCCCCGGTCTCCATGGCGGAGGCCTTCCCGCGTGAGACGGAGTGGCGGACGGTCACGGCGCCGGCGGCGCGGGCGTGGTCCTGGGTTCCGTCGGTCGAGCCGTCGTCGACGACGATGACGAGGTCCACTCGCGGGATGGAGCGGCAGGCCCGGACAGTGGTGGCGATGCGCTCAGCCTCATCCTTGGCAGGGATGACCACGGCAACGCGCTGGTCGGGCCGCTTGGTGGAACTCACTCCCCCAGGGTATCCAGACTCCCGGCCTCCGGCCGATACCTGAGCGCCTCGTTATCGCACGCCTTTTTTGTGAGGCCCGTCAAGTTCTGCGATCTCATGCCATGCGGCGCGGAATCCTCGGGATCGGCGCGCAGCGCAGGCACGCCCGCCGACCCCCGCACACGTCGCGTCGGCCGCTGCGACACGCCGATGCACCACGAGGAGGGCACCCCTCGCCACTTTCAGACTTTCCTGGGTGATCTTGTGTCAAACCTTCAGCATGGGACCACGGTCCCCGGAGAAACTGAGAAATCTTGCAGCAATGAATCAGGTTCCCTCGTTCGGGAGCGGGAGTCACGTGTTTCGGCATGTCACACCCGGTTTTCGTGGCACAGTGGAGACAAGGAGCCCGTCAACGGAGCCGGGTTCCGCCGGCGCATTTCGCGTCCTTCCGTGTGCCGGGGCGACTCCCCTGCCGCCCCGGCACGCCTTGGTCCTCCAGCGCTGCATCCTTCATGCAGGTCAGTGCAAGGCGCTTGCGAGCAGATCGAGCCCCACGCTGCCCAGGTCGATGCCCCGGTTGTGGAAGGCGCGCAGGTCCAGCTCACCGCCCTCGGTGCGGGCCTGCGCCTGGGCACTGCGCCGACCGGCCTGCCAGACCCGCTCCCCCACCGCGTAGGCCAGCGGCTGGGCCGGCCACCCCAGGTGCCGGGAGACCTCGAAGCGCAGGCGCCCCTCGGAGATCACGGTGTGGTGGCGCAGGACGGCGGTGACGGTCGCCCGGTTCCACTCGCGGCAAGCCCCCGGGAGGGCGGCGACGTCGTCGGGCACGGGGAGCCGGGAGTGGACGCCCAGGTCCACGAGGACCCGGGCCAGGCGCCAGCGGCGTGCCGCCAGGCGGCCGAACCGGTCCTCGGGCGTGGGCATGAGCCCGAGCTCGTCGGCGAGGGACTCGGCGTACAGGCCCCAGCCCTCGTCGCAGCCGGGCACGGAGCCCAGGTAGCGCTGCCAGGCGGTCAGGCGCGTGCTGGTGGCGTGCGCGCCGACGTGGACGTGGTGGCCCGGAACCGACTCGTGCAGGACCGTGGTGCGCTCCATCCACGGCCACACCAGCTGCTCGCCGTCGGCCAGGGAGCGCATGACGACGCCGGGTCGACGCTCCCCGCCGGTACCGCGCGGCTCCTCGTACTGGACGGCGCCGTCGCCGGGTTCCCCGAGGCGCACTCGGGGGCGGCCCAGGCCGTCGGGCGGGTCGAGGATCCGGCCGACGACGGCATCCCAGGCCTCGTCGGCCACCTCCTGCGCCCAGGTCGTGTAGTCCTCCGCGCGCAGGGCGCGGGTCGGGTCGGCGCGCAGGTGCCGGTTGAGGCTGCCGGCATCGGCGCCGGGCCCCAGGACGTCGACGGCGATGGCGTCCTGCTCGGCGATGACCCTCCCCAGCTCCTCGGTGGCCCAGGCGTAGGTCTCCTCGGGGTCCACCCGGGTGCCCAGGACGCGGCGCATCCACAGGGCGTGGCGCTGCGGGCCGACACCCTCGGCCTGGGGCGCCCGCGGCGAGAGCGTCGTACGCAGGTGGGAGGCGAAGTCCAGCGCGGCACGGCGGGCGACGATGTCCGCCTCCTGGAGCTGGACGTGCAGGGTGGCCGGCAGGTCCTCGGGCAGTCCCAGGGTCCGACGTCGGGCCAGGTCGCGCGCCTGCCCGGCGACGACGTCGACCTGACTGAGCGGGGCGATCGCACCGGCCTCGGCGGAGGCGGCCAGGGAGGCGGCCAGCCCCTCCAGCGCGGCGGGCAGCGCCTCCAGTCGGGTGCGGTGCAGGTTCCAGGCGTCCTCCCACTTGGCCTCGGCCTCGGCGAGGTCCGCCTCCTCGGAGCCGGCACGGTCGGGGGCCTCGGGGGGTCGGTGCAGCTGGCGGGCGATCTGCTGGAAGGGCGAGGAGAGGAAACCGAGGTTTCCGCCCTCCTCCCCGGCGGAGATGAACTGGATGGAGGTCTCCAGACGCTCCAGGAGGTGGCGGCGCAGGAGCTCGTCGGAGCCGGTCGAGTGGTCGACGGCGGCCACGCGGTGGCGCAGGGAGCGCTCGGCACTGAGACGCTCGACCAGCCCCGCGGGCGAGTAATCGGGCAGGATGGCCCCGCCGGGCAGACCGGTGCGGGCAGCCGCCTCGGGGTCGTGTGCGCACAGAAGCAAGGCGTACTCGTCGGCAAGGTCGCGTAGGACGACGCCGGCCGCCGCGGTCTCGGAAGGCGAATGGACCGAGGAGCGGGTGGCGGACTGGGCAGAGGTGTGGGCGGCGGGCGCCGCGGAGGCGGCTGCCTCGACCTCTCGCACGCTCAAGGGGGCGCCGGCCGTGCGGACGGCCCGCCAGGTTCCTGAGCTCGGGTGCTGCGGATGAACCGGCGGCCGCTCGGGCGGCCCGGTGCTCACCGGGCTGGTGGCGGGAGCGGGTGCGACGTCCGCCGTGTCGGCGGGGGCGTCCTGCGGGTGGGAGCCGGCCGCAGAGGCAGCGGGTCCGGTTGGAGAGTGCTTCGAGGGGTCGTCGGTCATGACATCAGGCCTTTCGCTTCACTCGCCGCATGGCGAGCGGGCCCGGCGGCGACATTGCCGTTTCACCAGGGTGCCAGGAACCGAAACAAAGGTCCATAGGCATCGTGGATCTGACGGCGAAGAAAGTTGGATGAATTGGTGGGCGCCCCGCTCTGTTCGAGGGCGGTGGGCGCGGGCGGGAACTGGTACGGGTGCTGGCCCAGCCCCGGGGCACGTGACTCAACGATGAGCCCGGGCCGGGACCTCGGTAGCGGATGAGGGGAGTCGGCCCCCCTCCTGCCGGCGCGGAGGCCCGAGAGGGACTGGCCGGCGATCAGCGGGGGCTATCGGATAGCGGTCGAGGGGCATCGATGGCGGCCGGCCGATGAGCAGGAGCCCAGCAGGCTGACACGCATAGCCGTCGACCGCGGCGTGGAGCCGCAAACAGTACGGGTCATCAGTGCTCCTCTCATCCTGGACGGGCCGGGACGCCCCGGTGCGGGGCGCTCGTCGAGCCGTTGTTGTGCTGTGATGGTTGTGACACGATTGAAGGACGCTGCAGCGGCGGTGTCAAGGATCTGCGGCCACGGTTCACCCATACCGATATCCACGCAGGTCAGAGGCATCTTAATGATCGTCATGCATCGCTGGGCTGCCGCCGATGGGAGCGCTCACGGGAGGGCGTTCACCGCCGTCGAGTCGCATCCACCGGACCCGGACCGGCCGCATGGTGGTCACTCGTCATTGACAGCACGTGCCAGGTGTGCGCATCACGGCCCCTCCCCATGCACCCTGCCACGCCTGCCCGCCGCCGACACGGCCGGGGACATTCCGCGCGGCCAGGTGCGTGTCCTTCCGGGCGGGGGCATTCGACGCCGTCGGGGACAGCAAACCCGTCCCCCAACGCGCAACACGTCCCCAGCCGGAAGAAAGTGTCCCCGCACGCGCAGGACGTCCCCGGCCATGGCCGCAGCACCCGGAACTTCCCCAAAGCAGTGCCGTCATACCCCACACACCACCCACGGGGATATTCCGCGCGGCCAGATGCGTGTCCTTCCGGGCGGGGGCATTCGACGCCGTCGGGGACAGCAATCCCGCCCCCACACGCGCAACACGTCCCCAGCCGCGAGATAGTGCACCCCTACGCGCAGGATGTCCCCACATGCCAGCGAGCTCTCGGAGACACGGCGTACGTTGGTCGTACCCAATGCCGCGCGCCTTCCGCTGAGTCGGTGGCACCGGCGCCCGCGGATGGCGACCGACAGCACCACCGCCGACACCACCTTCGTCCGCGCAGCCTTGCGCACCATCGTCACGATTGGAGACAGCTGATGACCGCTAAGAAGACCCTCAAGAAGACGGGCGACCGCACTCTCATCATCTACGCCCACCCCTACGACGGCTCCTTCAACCACGCCGTGCTCGAGGCCGCCACCTCCGCCCTGGACAAGGCGGGCCGGCCCTACGACGTCGTCGACCTCTACGCCGACGGCTTCGACCCGCGCATGCCCGCTGAGGAGCTGGCCCTGTTCACGGAGGGCGGCACGCTGGACCCGCTGGTGAGCCACTACCAGAAGCTCATCGAGGGGGCCTCGCGCATCATTGTCATCTGCCCGATCTGGTGGAGCGAGGTGCCCTCCATCGTCAAGGGCTTCGTCGACAAGGTCATGAAACAGAACTGGGCCTACCACCCGACGGCCTCCGGGGTGAAGGGGCACCTCACCCACATCCAGCAGGTGCTGGTGCTCACCACCTCAACCGCCCCGACCTGGTTCCTGCGCCGGTTCTGCGGCAACTACGTCGGCTCGGTGTTCCTGGGAGCCGTCCTCAAGCAGCTGGGCATGGGCGGGCGAAGCTGGGTCAACTTCGGCAAGGTCGGCAAGACCGGCCGACGCCAGCACAAGAAGCACCTCAAGCGCGTGGCCCGGCTCGTGGTGAAGTGACGCATGAGCCCCGGTATAACCGCGGCGCGCCAAGCCGAGCTGAACTCGGGACGAGACGAGTCCCGAACACTGGCGGAGATCCTGGCCATCACCCATTCCGCACTTCTGACGCAGGTGGTGCCGGAGGCGCCCGAGGGGCTGGTGGAGGCGGCCAAGCGCGCCGACTCGCTCGGCATCCTGGCCCGCATGCAGACCATGGGCGAAGCGCTGTACACGCACCTGGGCCACTCCGCCTGCCTGGATCTCGCTGACCACCCGGCCGACACCGTCCGGGGCTGGGCGGTCTTCGCCCTGATCTCCCAGGAGAAGGACGCCGACGTCGACACGCTGTTGGCCCTGGTGCGACCGGCCGCGGACGACCCGCACTTCGGAGTGCGCGAGTGGGCATGGATGGCGGTGCGACCGCACTTGGTGTCCCGGCTCGATGAGGCGATCCGCGCGCTGCGGCCATGGACCTCGGAACCCTCGGAGCGCATTCGGCGCTTCGCCAGCGAGTCGCTGCGTCCGCGGGGCGTGTGGGCGCGGCACATTCCCGCGCTCAAGAAGGAGCCCGAGCGGGGCCTTCCGCTGCTCGAGCCGCTGCGTGCCGACTCCTCCCGCTATGTGCAGGACTCCGTGGCGAACTGGATCAACGACGCCGCCAAGACCCAGCCCGCCTGGGCCAGGGAGCTCTGCGAGCGCTGGCAGGAGGAGTCGCCCACCCCCGCCACTGAACGGATCATCAAGCGAGCACTGCGCTCGATCCGGTGATGGAGTCGGCCAGCTGGTGGCCGAACCCGGACGGGCTGCCCTCTCAGTAGTCACGCGCCCCTCGACGGGGGCATTCCACGCGGCCGGGGGCGTGTCCTTCCGGACGGGGGCGTTCGACGCCGTCGGGGACAGCAAACCCGTCCCCGAACGCGCGAGACGTCCCCGACCGGAAGAAAAAGTCCCCGCATGCGCAGGATGTCCCCGGCCGTGAGGGAATGTCCCCATCAGCGGGGCAACGTCACGGCGCTGGCATACTTCGGTCGTGCCCGATACCGCTCGCCTCCCCCTGAGTCGGTGGCGCCTGCTCCCCCGCCGCCTGGTCCAGTTCGCCCTCCTGGAGCTGGCCTGCTGCGCTTTCGCCATCGCCATCTTCGTCGGACTCGCGGCCAGCGTCCTGATCTGGAAGTACACGGATCCGCCGATCGCCCGCTACGACGCCCTGCTGATCTACGTCGTCGTCGTTCAGATCGCCTTCGTGGCCCTCAAGCAGGAGACCTGGCGCGAGCTCGGCGTCATCTGCGCCTTCCACCTCATCGGGCTGGCGCTGGAGGTGTTCAAGGTCCGCACCGGTTCCTGGGCCTATCCGGACGCGGGAGTGGTACGCGTCGGCGGGGTGCCGGTCTTCTCCGGATTCATGTACGCCTCCGTCGGCTCCTACATCTGTCAGGCCTTCCGGCGCCTCGACCTGCACGTGGGCGGTTTTCGGTGGTGGCCGGTGAGTCTGCTGGCCGTGGCCGCCTACCTCAACTTCTTCACCCATCACGTCATCGTCGACCTGCGCTGGGTGATCGCGGCCGGTTTCCTCATCGCCCTGTGGGGAAGCGCCGTCCACTTCACTGTCGGCGGGGACCGCTACTGGATGCCGACGACGGTGGCCTTCATCCTCATCGGGGGCTTCCTCTGGCTGGCGGAGAACCTGGCCACGGCGCTGAGCGCCTGGCGCTACCCCAACCAGGCCGACGGCTGGCACCTGGTGCACGCCGGCAAGTTCGGCAGCTGGGCGCTGCTCATCTCACTGAGCTTCGTACTCGTGGCCGCCATCAAAGCCAAGGAGGGCACCCTCTACGGGCGCGGCCTGCCGCGCGTGACGCGCCAGCGCCTGCGCATCGCCGAGACCTGAGCCGCGCGCTGCGGTCCCGGGTTCGTCGTCCACCCAATCGACCTGTACGTCTTCACGTAGGGCTGCGCGCTGCACGGCCTGGTCCGCCGCCACGTCCTCATCACGTCGCCAGCGCGCACCGGCCCACCGCGATCTATCGACCGACACTCGGCCCACCACCCCCAAGTACCAACACTGACGGGGACATTCCACGCGGCCGGGCGCGTGCCGCTGCAGCCGGGGGCATTCGACGCCGTCGGGGACAGTAATCCCGTCCCCCAACGCGCAGAGTGCCCCCGGCTGGCAAAGAGTGTCCCCACAGGCGTGGAATGTCCCCGTCAGCAAGGGGACCGGGGAGGCCAGCAGGAGGAGTCGCCCGCCCCGGCCGCCATCGAGCCGGGCATTCTTCGCGGTACCGGCAGAAATTCCGGAGGGCGACGCGAAGAATGACCGGCTCGACGAGAATAAGAGTCAGAGATTGACCTGGCGGGAGATGATACCGGCCTTGGCGCGGCGGACCTCGGGGCTCAGGGGGCTGGTGTCGGCCAGTGCGGCCTCCAGGCGCTTGCCCATGGCCTGCAGCGGCTTGGTGAGCTCCTCGGCCTCCGTGCCGGGGACGAGCTCCCACACCGGGATGGCCAGGCCGTTGGCCCGGAAGGCACCGACGAAGCGCGCCCCCTCCTCCAGGTCGGACTCGCGCGCGGCGTAGATGCGGGCGAAGGCGTTGAAGAACTCGTCCTCGTCCTCCCCGCGCGCCCAGCGCACGAACTCCTTGGCGCCCAGTCGGCACCAGTAGGCGTGCTCGACGCCGGGAACGGGCCGGGTCGGGGCGATCTCCTCCTTGGCGCGCTCGATGGCCTCCTCAATGACCTGGCGGGTCTGCTCGTCACCGGCCCCGGCCTGCGGGTCGATCCAGAAGTCGAAGGTCTCGCGCACGGAGACGACCGGCGGCTCAGTGGTGTCAAGAATGTCCTGGAGGCGCGGGCCGGGCTCGGGCAGGCCGTCAGTGCGCAGGGCCTGGCCCTCGGGCAGCTCGAGGGTGGCCAGGACGGCGGCGGCGACGTCGCGGGAGGCGTCCCCGGAGTGCATGGAGGTCTGCATGGCCACGAGGACCTCGCCGTCGGAGCGCTTGAGCCCCTGGACGAACTCGGGAAGGAGCGTGACGAGCTGGATCTGCTTGCCCCCGTACTCCTTGGTCAGGCGCACGGTGGCCGTGGCGGCCGGGATGATCTGAGCCATCGCCACGAGGTCCTCCTCGGCCGGCAGACCGGCGAAGGGGCGGGCGACGAACTCGATGCTCTGCTTGCGGGGCTTGGCCGACGCGGCGGCCGGACGGCGCCCGTGGCGCTTCTTCTTCGACATGCCCGTCAGCCTACCGGCCACGTGGCGCCCCACCGGGGTCGACGACGGCCCGTCGCCGCCCCATGACGCGCCTCACGGCAGTTCTCCCCACCGGTTTCCCCCGACGTCACAGGGAGAACAGTCCCGCCGCCGCAGGGAGTGAGGAATGCTAGTCCCATGCGATTCAGTGCGGTGGGCCTTCGGAACCTGGGGATCCGTGTTGCTCGAACGGCTTGGAGCAGCCGCCTGTTCAAGACTGCGCTGGTGTTCGTCGTCATCACTGTGTTCCTCACGCTCGCACAGGCGTGGGCTCAGCAGCGGCCGGTCATGGCGTCCTCACTCACTCAACCGGAGGCGCCGGCGTACTCGACCTGGCAGGCCTCGGCCGGGGCGAATGAGACGACATCATGCGACACCTCCACTAGCACGAGCCCCGCACCAGGGACCCAGTGGGGTGAGGCCTGGCGCTTCGACAGCGGAACCGATCCATCCATGACTCTGAGCTCCCCGGTGATCCACCGATGCGGGAGCTACCTCGTTGTGGAGTCCCGCGAAGAGAAGGACACCCTGCGCGGTTACCTCCTTGACAAGGCAGGCCCAAAGAAACTGTGGGAACTGACGAACAAGAGTATCAACCTATGGGGATCCCCTTGGTGGGGCGGACACTTGGTTCTGAACCACGAGATTCTCGATCCGGCCACCGGGCGCACGGAAACAGCCCCGTGGTCCTCAGACAACTGGCCGTACATCATCTCCCCTCATCTCATCATCACCTGCGATTCCTACTGGAATACCAACCGGTGCAGTGCCTGGGACTGGAGCGGCGGGCGCCCCACTCGGCGCTGGGAGCGCAGGTACGACACCCAAACCAACCCTCAGCCGTCAGGAATCGCTGGAGATGACGCCACTGGAAGCATCCTGGTGTCGACTGCCTCGGCTGACAACAGCCAAGCGGCAAGGACTGGTCTCATGAACCTTGCTGACGGGAGTGTTCGCAACGACTGGGCGGGCGAGGAGCTGGGGAGGGAATCGACATACATCCCCGCGCAGGACGGGTGGATCCACATCCCGCGGGACTCCGAGACCGCTGAGGCCTACTCCCTTCAAGGAGAGCCGAGGGGGACGTTCCCGCTGTCCGGGAGCAATGCGGCGCTGCTCCTGTCGGAGTCGGGGACCCCCACCGTGGAGCAGTTCCAGCGAGCCTACGAGTCGGGCGACCTCTCCTGGGCCGCGTACACCGTCGAGTGCACATCCCCCAACGCCTGCACTTTCAACGGCACCCCCGTGACGCTGCCCCTCGAGGAAAGCCTCGACCGGACTCCGGGACGAGGCACGCTGCAGCTCGGCTGGCATCTCACCGATGACCGACACATCCTGGCGGCCCCGTTCGCATTCGGCCGCCAGTGGAGCCAGTCGACAAACGATGAAACGTCCCTCGTCATCGACACCCGCACGTCGCAGGTCATCGCCCCTCCGGGGAGGTTGGCGCATATTCAGGCCAATCTCACCGACTCGCACCTGATGATCGGCATCCACGGGACCGAGATCGTCGGCTACATGCCCGCTGCGTGACGGTCCGCCTACACCCGCGCCTCGGTTGCCGTCGACGTCGCGGCAGCAGCATTGGCGACCGCATCACGACGTCGTGCCACCGCCGTTTCCACAGTGGAGACGAGGCGAGAGATCCGATCCAGCTCAGCCAGCGCGGCAGCCGGAGAAATCTCGCCTTGATCCAGGCTGTTGGTCAGCTCTCCCAGCCTCCGATTCTGGTGGCCGACCCAGTTCTGGACAGCCTCGACCTGGAGCCCGGACCGGCGGCGGCTTGCGGATCGCACCATCCGGGTGACTGATATCAGGCGCTCAAGAACCGGTTCCTGCAACTTGCCCCAGACCTGCTCCCAGGTCGGGGACATCGTCAGCATGGACACGGTGTCCACGATGACGTCGTCGCCGTCATCAAGGGCTGCGGAGCGCCGCTCGAGCTCCAGGGCCTCATGTTGAACGCTCTTGCTGAACCAGTCGATACCTCGAGGTTCACCGAATCTGTTCCAGGCGCGTACGACGTCGTCATACTCGGCCTCGAAGCGCTGGTAGCGCTGTGCGAGCTGACGAGACTCCGGCGAGCCGGGCTCAAGCGTCCCCACGCGTAGGGCGGTTGAGTCGTAGTCGTAGGTCACCTGTGCGTAGGAGCGGGCGGCTGTTCTTGCTCGACGACGGGCGCTGAGCCCCCGCCGACAGTAGATGACGAGTCTGACCACTCCTGCCGCGCACAGCGCCCCTGCACCGATAACGCCGATACCCGAGACCGTCATGCCGTAGGGACCCAGGTAGGTCTCGGCTTGACGTCCCATCGCCACGACACCGCCGTTCCAGTCCTGAGCGGCGAAACGTGATGCCGCCGCGTCCTGGATGGCGACCTGCTCGGATCGCTTCAGTGACACGTCTGCACCGGGGTAGAAGGCCATCTGGTGCGCATGAGGGGCCACCGCGATGACAACCACTCCTTCTTTCCAACGACCTCCGCCCGAGGATCGAAAGTCCTGTCGGTAGTCGAAGATGTTCTCGGCGTAGTTCGCGGTAGCCGCATCCAGGTTGTTGATACCCCAACCCGTCAGCGATACGACTTCGAAACGAATGTCTTGCCGGAATCTCAGACTCTGCAGATCACGCTGAAGAGCCCGGGAGTCGAAAATGCCGGCCTCATCGCGAACATTGACAGTAGGGACATGACCCTGCCGAAAAGGCCCAAGAATCGCGAGTGGAAGCGCAGAGATCATCAGTACGCATATCGCAATATTCGCAACGAACGTGATGACATCGGAGGTACTGCGCCGACGACGCTCCGGAACAGGTCGCTCTATGGCCATCTTATTGCCCACTTCCGCTTCTTGCTGGGTTCACGTTTCCACCAGGGATCCCTGTACAACAAAGCGTACCGGTAGGCGTTATACACATCCATCACTGGTGAACTGACGGACAGTGCGCCCACCCCCTCACCCGTTACCGCGACCTCATCAACCGCGGGTGACCTCGTGAGCATGCGCACGGTACTTGACATTCGCGGCACTCCTCCCCACCGGCCAGCGAACTTCAGCCCCTCGGCGTCAGGATCCTCTTGCCCGTCACGCCCGAATTGAGCACCACCCAGCAACATGGAGATCTTCGAGCTCGAGCTGCTGCTCCACGAATTCATGTACTTCTTATACCGGCGACGACACCTCCTCCTCTCACCCCTCGGCATTCCAGCAAACACCCCACCGACAAAGCGTTCCGCAATCTGCCTCAGCTCCGAAACCACACGACCCAGAACATCGAGCCCCTCCACAGGCCTTATCTGACCTTGAGACAGCCTGCCTTCAAGGCCGTCGACCAACGAACGCAGGGAGTCCACCTGCTGCATCGCGCTCGTGAGCTTCGAGTCATACGCGCGCCCGCCCGATGCGCCGAACCGCTTGACTGCCTGCATATCTGCGAACACCGCATCGCACTCGTTCTGCCACGCGTCCCGCCAGAACTCGGTCAGAGACAACAGTCGGGCACAGTTGATCACCGCCTGCTGAACAGCATCCAATTGCATCGAGTAGGCTTTGACATAGGCCGCCTTATTCCCCACCCTCAGTCCGTACCACTGAAGTCCCACAGGAGTCCCCAACGCACCCCATGATCGCTCAAGTCGACGATAGTGCTTCTGAAGCACCATGTACCTGGCAAGAACCTGAACCCCATAAGGCTCGTCAACAGGAATGAGCGACGTGAACACACTCATGTCGGCGCGCCGTCCAATCACCCGCTCGTAGGCCTGACGAGCCTCCTCAATGCCCGAGCGCGCCATCCTTCCTCTCGTCAGATAGTGTCGAAACCAGAGGTTGGCAGCAGCCATGAAGATCAAGAACAGTGCGGCAACCCTGAACATCCTGGTAAAACCCACGTGCCAGCCGATATAGGAGGACGCAGTTCCCACGGCAGTGACCACGAGCGCATCCTCGTCACGGTCACTCTGGGTCAGATACTCTTGAATCGAGTACCACACCTCACTTTGGCCGTCCGAGTCAATATCAAGCTTCGGTCCGTAAAAGAAGTTCCTCCCCTGCCCTGCCAGTACATCATCATAGTCGGTATGCGGCGCTTGGGCGACGATCATCACGTTATCGGCCCAGCGCCCCGATTCCTCCCACGAGATCCATGGGACATCCGTGGGATGAGTGCGAGCATAGTTCCGCACCTCGTCTTGGAGGCTTTCGACTTTGGAATTGGGTAGGTTCACGACCACCACATGGGTCGGCTGCCGGAAGGTGAGCTTCTCAAGCTCCGACTTGACGTAGTCCCGCTGAAGAATTCCGGCCTCGTCATGGATCTCCACTGTCGGATGAAATTGTTTTGCGGGATAGAAGGGTGATTGTCCGCCGTTGATAATGAATGGTGCGACCACAAGTGCCACACCAATGAGGAGATTACCCACATACCCGAAGATCGCTCGTAACCCACCGAGCTCAGAGACTGTTGGCGGCTTCTTCACAGAGTAGTACCCCCAGGATTCTGGATCGTGTCCACCCGAGTCACGGCGCCGGCGTTCACAGCAGCGTCGAGTTCGACCAAACTGGCTGTCCTCTCGGCGAGACGAGCGGCCTGAGCACGCACACCACGACCGAACCATTGAGCACCGCGCGGCTCCCCGAAGTCCTTCCACGCCCTACTGACGACGTCGTACTCCGCTAGGAATCTCCTGTAGTCCGAACCGACGTCACGACTCCGAGAGGACTGCGCCGGAAGAGTTTCCGCCTTGAGCTCGGTGAGATCATAGTCGTAGACGACCTGCATCATCTTCTTGTGAGCAGCCCTGCCAAGGCGCCGGGCGGTGACGCCCCGCCATATGTAGAAGGCGAGCCATCCACTTCCCGCCATGAAGGCGAGGACCGCACCGACCACCCACATCATCGTGCCGTTCCCACTGTCTGAACCGATGTATGTCGCCAGCTGCCGCCCCATCGCCACGGCTCCGCCATCCCAATCGTCCTGGGCGTAGTGGCTTCCCGCCGCGTTCTCGATCGCCTCACGCTTGTCGGCAGACAGCCGCAAGTCCTTCGCCGCGTAGCAACGCACCCAATGAGACTCGGGCGCCACGACGAAGAGGATCGTTCCATTCGCCGGACTACCGACGTCGGAGCCCTTGAACCACGACGAACCTTGTGTGCCGTCGGCTGCGTACTTGACGGTCTCCTCGTCAATGTTGCCGATACCGGCTCCGGGGACCGAGAGCACCACGATACGAAGCTCGCGATCGTAGTGCTGCTCCTCCAGGCCGCGGCGAAGAGTCTGCTCGTGATAGATACCGGCCTCATCGCGGACAACCACATCGGGACGATGCCCAGATGCGGAGGGGTGGAGGAGCACCACCGGCAGAAGCAGGATCGCGATCAACGCCCCGGCAATATTCATCACGAACATTGCGACCGCTCGAAGACCACCAAGGCGGATGATCGCAGATTGCTTCATGTGACATTCCTTGTTAATAACCGAGCCGACCTCGAAGGCTGTCCCGTCTCCACTCTTAGCGGTTTGAGGTTAACAGCATCAATTGTCCAATCTCATCCACATGCACGTATTTCCTCGTCGAGGACCGGGAACGAGCACGATCCCGGCTCAGAAGCTCGAGGAGGAGCCCGCCCCGGAGAATCCGCCGCCACCCCCGGAGAAGCCACCCCCTCCCGAGGATCCGCCGCCCGGGGTGAAGGTTGACGCCGCACTGTAGCCCATCACCAGGGACGAGACCGGGACGAAGGAACGGAAGACCGCGTTGTCGAAGCCAGTGAGGCCGGCGATCGCCGGCGACGCCGAGTTGACGCGGATCGTGGCATGGGGGTCGTACTTGCCGTAGCCGCCGCCCAGGGACCAGGCACCGCTGTAGGCGGCGTACCGACCGGAGCCGCGGTAGCTGTTGAAACGGCGACGGCGCTCGTCGGCGTACCGCGAGGTATCGACGTCGATGGCGTAACATGCCAGGCCGTCAGCCTCCCTGTGGGTGGCGTCGGCGATCAGGTCGAGCTCATCGAGAGCCTGAGACGGCTGGAGCCTGCCCGCCGAGAGGTCCATCGTCATGCGGCCGAGACGCTCATGAAACCAGCGAACCTTCTCCCGCGTACCCATCGTGTTGACCGGCAGCCTGCCGGAGGAGTCGATCTTCTGGCACAGGGTGAGCAGCGCCTGGAGGTCCTCCAGGACCGGGCCCTGCTCGTTGTACCAGGCCTGCTCCCAGCCACGGTCTTGGTTGAGGAAGGTTGCGGTGTTGGCGACGACGTCGTCGAGCGTGTCGAGCGCAGCCGATCGTCGTCGCAAGTCGGTCGCCCTGCGGAGCATGGAGAGTCCGAACCACTGGGTGCCCCGGGGGCTGCCGAAGTCCTGCCATGACCGGGTCAGGTTCTCGTACTCGTCGCGGAACCAACGGTAGCGGGCCATAACCTGCGCCCCGTGGGGTTCCTCGGCGGGGATGCGCTGGGCGTGCCGTTCAGTGGCCCGGTAGTCATGGGCGACCTGCGTGTAGTGGCGCTGCGCCTCGCCGGCCCGACGGCGGGCCGTGAGTCCTCGCCACAGGTAGACACCGATACCGGCGGCACCGATTCCGGCGACTGGGAAGGACACCTGCAGGAAGAAGGCTCTCAGGTCGCTGCGAGGCTTACCGACGTACTTCGTGGACTTCTTCCCCATGGAGACCAGCCCCCCGTCCCAGTCCTTCTCCCGGAACTGGGACTTAGCGGCGTCCTGGATGGTGCCCTCCTGGCTGCTCATCACCTTGACGTCCTCACCGAAGTAGCAGCCCACCTTGCGCGAGTCGGGGGCGACCGCCAGGATCACCAGGCCGTCACTCCAGTACTTGGGGTTCGACGTCGAGACCCACGGGACATCAGTGTCGCTCGCATGCGAACGGGCATACTCCAGCACGGCGTCGTCGAGGTTGTCGATGTCCTCACCCGGCACCGTCAGGACGGCCAGGTGGACCTGCTTGCGGAACTCCAGATTCTTGAGCGTGGCGCTCAGCGCTGCGCTGTCAAGCACGCCGGCCTCGTCCTGGACCTCGACCGTGGGCCGGTAGGCGACCACCGCCTCCTTCTTCGATGGCCAGAGCCACACGATCAGCGGCGAGAGGACCAGAGTCAGACCCAGGACCATGACGGCGGTGAAGGCCACCACTGAACGGCCTCCACCCGAGCGTGTGGCGGGGTTCTGCCCCAGCTGCTCCATCCGAGCCCCACTTCCCTACTAGCTCCCTACTGACTGGACGTTTTCAGTGCCGATCCTAGCGGGGACGGGGCCGCCCCGGAGGCGGGCAGAGACAGCACCGACGCGGGCCCGCCCGCACCGGCTCAGAAGCTCGAGGAGGAGCCGGACCCGGAGAACCCGCCACCACCGCTGTAGCCGCCGGAGAAGCTGCTTCCCGAGAAGCTGGACCCGGAGCCGGAGCTGCTCGACGGCGTGTAGGAGGAGGCCGAGCTGTATCCCACCACCAGGTCGGAGACCGGGGTGAAGGAGCTGAAGGACCCGCCGGCGCCGACGCCCGAGCTGGACGAGCCGGATGAGCCGATAGCAGAGATGGCCGGAGACGAGGGGTTGAGGCGGATCGTCGAGTGCGGGTTGTAGCTGCCGTGCCCCCCACCCAGATACCAGTAGCCGGCGTAAGCGGCATCCGTGGACGAGACCGAGTCGTCGTAGCGACGACGGCGCTCGTCGGCGTAGCTGGAGGTGTCGGCGTCAATGGCCTCGCGTGCGAGCCGGGAGGCCTTCGTCCTCGTCTCACTGGCGATCTCGTCGAGCTCGTCCAGCGCAGCCGAGGGCTGGAGCGAACCGTCCTCCAGCCCGGCGGTCATGTCATCCAAGCGCTGCTTACGGGAGCGGACCCATTCCCGCTCCTCCTTGGAGCGCTCAGCGATCGAACCGTTCTCGGCGACGACGGCGCTGTCGACCTCGTGGCACAGTCTCCGCAGCGACTGCAGGTCCTCCAGGACCGGCCCCTGCTCGTTGCTCCAGACGCGGTCCCAGCCGGGCGACAGACTCAGGAAGGTGGCAGTGTTGGCGATGACGTCGTCGAGCGAGTCCAGGAGCTCGGAACGCTTCTCCAGCTCGGTGGCCCGCCTCAGCACCGACATGCCGAACCACTGGGTGCGGTAGGGGTTGCCGAAGTCCTGCCAGGAGCGGGTGACCTTCTCATACTCCTGACGGAACCACCGGTAGCGGGCCATGACCTGGGCACCGTGAGGCTCATCCTCGGGAATCGTGCCGGCCAGGAGCTCGGTGGTCTCGTGGTCGTGAGTGACCTGCGAGTAGTGGCGCAGCGCCTCGCGCGCCCGGCGTCGCGCCGCGAAACCGCGCCACAGATACCACGAGAGCCAGACGAGGCCCACAAGTGCCGAGATTCCGGGCAGGACGTAGGTCGTGCCCACATCACCGCCTCCGGGCCGACCGATGACGTCGGCGGTCTTGGCCGCCATGGAGACGGTGCCCCCGTACCAGTCGGCCCGGCGGTACTGTTCCTTGGCGGCGTTCTGGATGGCGGCCTGCTGCTCCAAGGGGACCGCGACATCCTCACCGAAGTAGCAGCCGACCTTGCGCGCCTCCGGGGCGACCGCCAGGATCACCAGGCCGTCACTCCAGTAGTTGGGGTTCGACGTCGAGATCCACGGGACGTCGGTGTCGCCCTGGTGCGAGCGGGCGTACTCCAGCACCGAGTCGTTAAGGTTGTCGACGTCCCAGCCCGGGACTGTGAGCACGGCGACGTGGACGTCCTGACGGAAGCCCATCGCCCGGATCTCCTTGGCCAGTGGCTCGCTCTGGAGCACCCCGGCCTCGTCGTGGACCTCCACGCTGGGGTGATGGACCTCCCCGAAGGGCCAGATGACCATGATCGGCAGCACGGCGATGAGGGCCAGGCTCACCACCACATTGGCGACGAAGGCCGTCACCGACCAGATTCCACCGAGTCCGACGATGCCGGACTGTTTCATGTGCTTCATCAGAACTTCCTTCCTCTGACGTGAGCCTGGCCTGTAAGGCGTGCCGACATCAGCATCCCGGGAAGGTCCCGTCCCCGAAATATCCCGCACCGGCATTCAGGAACCGTGGCGGCCCGGCGTAGCCGACAGGCACGACGGCTCCCCCCTCGCCACCAGGGCTGACCGGGTTCCAGTAACCGGCGTTCCTTCCGGGTCCGACGACGTCCAGCAGGGCGTGGGTACCCGGACGGGCGGAGGCTCCGACGTCGAGAGAGCCGAGAGCGCTGAGGGCAGGCTCCGCACCGGCCGCACTGAGCGTCAGGCCATGCCCCGCCCGGCGAGCATCGGCCGCCATCCAGGCAAGCTCGTCAAGCGCCGCCGAGGGCTGCAGCAAGCCGGCCGACAGCTCCGCAGTCATCTCGCTGAGGCGCTGGTGGTGTGCCCGCACCAGCTCGCGCACCTCCACCGTGCCGCGGGGAGTGAACGCGTAGGAGTCGATCCACTGGCACTGGCTCAGGAGCAGGTCGAGCTCATGAAGAACCGGTTGCTGCTCCTGGCGCCAGAGCCTCTCCCAGTTGGAGGACAGGCTCAGGAACGCGGCGTTGCTGGCGATGATGTCGTCGGTCGACTCCAGCGCGGCCGAGCGCCGCTTGATGTCACGGACCCGCTGGAGCACTCCCGGTTCGAACCACTGGGCGCCCCGGGGGCTGCCGAGGTCCTGCCAGGAGCGGGTCAGGCTCTCGTACTCGTCGCGGAACCAGTGGTAGTGGGCCATGACGTAGGCGCCGCGGGTCTCGCCTTCAGGGATGAGACGGGCATGGAGCTCGGTGACCTCGTAGTCGTCGGTGACCTGCGCGTAGTACCGCAGCGCCTGCTCGAACATCCGCCGTGCGGACAGACCGCGCCACAGGTAGTAGCCGACGCCGCCGGCGCCCAGCAGGGCCGGCAGGAGCGTGAGGGCGGCGAGCGAGGGCGCCCACACCGCTACGGCGACCGGTGAGAGCGCGCCCGCCAGGCCCGCCGTCATGATGACGCAGAAGGACAGCAGCGAGCGGATCCCTCCGACGCGGATGACGAGAGGAAGGCGCGTGGGCGGCATCGTCTTCCTCTCATGAAACCTCGACGTGGGTCCTGGCCGGCTGATGACTCTGCGGCCGCCGGCCGTGCCTCATCCTTACCCGCGGTCACGCCGTCTGCCATGGGGAGAGCAACACGGGGCGCCCTCGACGAGAGGACACCCCGTGGACGTGGAACCGGGAAAGAGCCTAGTTGTAGTGAACGGATCGCCCCACCGGCAGGGTCAGACACCCCGTTCCGGTGGGGCGGCATCCCATCGGATGCACCCGGCCCCGGCTCGCACCTGTAGGACCGGCGCCGGTCTGGCACGCGTCGGCGTGGCTTCGGTGACGCCTCTCGATCGGACCGGCTCAGGACCGGGCGGCGATGGCCTCGATCTCGACACCGGCCCCCAGCGGCAGGGCGGCCACCCCGAAGGCGGCCCGGGCCGGGAGGGTCTCGCCGGTGAAGTAGCGGGCGTAGACCTCGTTGACGGCGGCGAAGTCGGAGATGTCGGCGAGCAGGACCGTGGTCTTGACGACGTCGTCGTAGCCGAGGCCGGCCTCGGCCAGGATGGCGCCCACGTTCTTGAGGACCTGCTCGGCCTGGGCCTGGATGTCTCCCTCGACGAGCGCGCCGGTGGCCGGGTCGAGCGGCACCTGCCCGGAGACGAAGACGAGCGAGCCAGCCCCCTGACCGGTGGAGACGCCCTGGGAGTAGGGGCCGACGGCGGCGGGGGCGTTGGTCGTGGCGATACGGCTGACGGTCATGGGTTCCTCGTTCCTGGTGGACGCTGGGATTCGGCCGCGTCCCCGGCGGGCGGAGCGGCGGCCCGGGTGGCAGCGCAGTGGCGCCGACGCCCGGGCCAGAGTACCCATGTCCTGCGCACCACCTGCTTCTTAACCTCGGAGGCAGCCGACCATCCAAGCCGACGCCTCCCAGTTGCTCCCACGTATGAAGGACCGCCATGAAGCTGCCCGGTATCCCCTCGCGCGATGCCCTGACCGCCCATGCCCGAGGCCTCGCCGAACAGGCCGCCTCCGGTGCCGCCAAGGCCGCCGACACGATGTCCCGGGCAGCGGCCGACACGGGCCGAGCGGCTACCCGCACGGCCGCCCAGACCTCCCAGCGCCTCGGCGTCGACCGGCTTCCGGGCCTGTCACACCTGGCGCCGAAGGCCCCCACCCCGGTCGACACCGACGCCGGGCCACGGCTCACGGGCACCCCCTTCGCCCGGACCCTCGCCACTGCCTTCGCCGCCCGCCCTCACACGCGCAGCGCCGGGAGCCTCCTCATGGGCGCCGACTTCATTCGCACCGGGCTTCGACTGGGAGGCCGCGAGCGCAAGCAGCTCAAGAGCCACGGCTTCGCCCCCGAGACCATCTGCGCCACCGGGTGCGCCCGAGCTCGATGTCGCCGAGCTCACCCACGTCCACGGTCGCCGCCTCCCCAACCTCATGCGCAACGCCTCCTACCGGGTCATCAAGCGCGACATGCGCGCCGTCACCGACCACGGATCGGCCACCGGCTCACTGCACTGGATCAGCGTCTCGGAGCAGGAGCAGGCCCGGGGCGCCATGGGGTGGACCCGGCTGTGCGTGGACACCGATCAGACGGACCGGCTGCCCGTGCTCTCCGAGGACCATCACCTCGACGTCGTCATCGCGTCGGTGGGTCAGGAGCCCGGCGAGTACGCCAGTGACATGGCGGGCCTCCTGCCGCAGGGGATACCGGCCGAGGCGTGGCAGGCGCTGTCCGCCGACCCGACCCGCCCGGTGACGCGCCTGCACCTGCTGGGTCAGGACCGTATCGGGGTCGACGCCGGTGGGGACACCTACATGCTGTTCAGGAACGTGCCGCACGCCGTGCGCGGCTCGCTGCTCATCATGGGCAACCGGGTCAGGCGGGCCGAGCTGTGGCTGGCGGACCGTGCGAACCTCGACATCCTGGAGTGGCTGCCGGTGTAGGGGAGCTCCGGGCCTCGGGTATCGGGCCTCGTGCCCGCCGCTGGCCATCCGCCTCCAACCCACCACCTCCAAACCGCCGGCCGGGGCACGGACAGCAGGCATGGCTCCGACTGGCCGCGCCCGCCCCACCGCCCGGGACCTACGGCACTTCCACGATGACCCTCACGGCGAGCCCTCCCACAACGCCGTCGTCGGGCGCCATCCCGAGCTCGCCGGCCACCACGTCCCAGCCTCGGAACGGCCAGTGTTTCGCACAGCGAAACGGGCTGATCCGACCAGTGGCACGTGACACACTGTGCCCATGCACGCACGCGCAGGACAGCCAGCACAGCCCGAAGATCTCATCGACGTCGATGAGGTCGTCTCCGCCTACTACGACCTCGTCCCCGACCCCGCCGTCCCGGCCCAGAAGGTCGTCTTCGGTACCTCCGGGCACCGCGGCTCCTCTCTGGACACCGCCTTCAACGAGGCCCACATCGTGGCCACGACCGCCGCCATCGTGGAGTACCGCCGCTCCCAGGGCACCGATGGCACCCTCTACCTGGGCCGCGACACGCACGCCCTGTCCGAGCCCGCCTGGCGCACCGCCGTCGAGGTGCTCGCCGGCGCCGGGGTGACCACCGCCGTCGACGCCCGTGGCGCCTACACGCCCACCCCGGCCGTCTCGCACTCCATCCTCCTGGCCAACGGCGCCGGGACGGAGGCGGGGGTGCGCACGAGCGGGCCCGGCCTGGCCGACGGCATCGTGGTGACCCCCTCCCACAACCCGCCGCGCGACGGCGGCTTCAAGTACAACCCGCCCACCGGCGGCCCGGCCGGCTCGGAGGCCACCACGTGGATCGCCAACCGTGCCAACGAGCTGCTCGCCTCCGGGTGGCAGGACGTCCCGCGGGTCCCGGTCGCTGAGGCCCTCGACGGCCCCCACATCATCAAGCACGACTACCTGGAGACCTACGTCAACGACCTGGAGAGCGTCATCGACCTCGAGGCGATCCGCAAGGCCGGCGTGCGCATCGGGGCCGACCCGCTGGGCGGCGCCTCGGTGGACTACTGGGGCGCGATCGGTGAGCGCTACGGCCTGGAGCTCACGGTGGTCAACCCTGAGGTGGACCCGGCCTGGCACTTCATGACCCTGGACTGGGACGGCAAGATCCGCATGGACTGCTCCTCCCCCAACGCCATGGCCTCGCTACGGGAGAAGATGACGCCCGACGCCGAGGGCAAAACCCCCTACGACGTCGCCACCGGGAACGACGCCGACTCCGACCGCCACGGCATCGTCACCCCGGACGGCGGGCTGATGAACCCCAACCACTTCCTGGCCGTGGCCATCGAGTACCTCTTCACCCACCGGCCCGGCTGGCCCGCCGACGCCGCCGTCGGCAAGACGCTGGTCTCCTCCAGCCTCATCGACCGGGTGGCGGCCGCGATCGGGCGCACCCTCATCGAGGTGCCGGTGGGCTTCAAGCACTTCGTGCCCGGTCTGCTCGACGGCTCGATCGGCTTCGGCGGCGAGGAGAGCGCGGGGGCGTCCTTCCTGCGCAAGGACGGCACCGTGTGGACCACGGACAAGGACGGCATCATCCTGGCTCTCCTGGCCAGCGAGATCATCGCCGTCACCGGCAAGTCCCCCTCCCAGCTGCACGAGGAGCAGGTGGAACGCTTCGGCGCCAGCGCCTACGCCCGCATCGACGCCGCCGCCTCCAAGGAGGAGAAGGCCAAGCTCGCCGCCCTGGCCGCCGAGGACGTGACCGCCACCGAGCTGGCCGGCGAGGAGATCACCGCCCGGCTGGTCGACGCGCCCGGCAACGGGGCCCCCATCGGCGGGCTCAAGGTCACCACCGAGGACGCCTGGTTCGCCGCACGCCCCTCGGGCACGGAGGACGTCTACAAGATCTACGCCGAGTCCTTCAAGGGCGCCGACCACCTGGCCCAGGTGCAGGAGGAGGCCAAGAAGGTGGTCGCCGCCGCCCTGGGCGGCTGACGGCGCAGGCACAGCCCCTACCCCACCGAGCCGGGCACGTCTCGCGGCCCCCAACAGAATTTCTGTGGGGCTACGCGGGACGTGCCCGGCTCGGCGTCTGCCTGCCTTTCTCCCTGTCTCCCACGAGCGGTGCATCCACCACCTGACCCCACCGACCCCACCCGCCCTGCCCACGGGGACATTTCACGCGGCCGGGTGCGCGCCGCCCCGGACGGGGGCGTTCGACGCCGTCGGGGACAGCAATCCCGTCCCCCAACGCGCAAGATGCCCCCGGCCCAACGAAAGTGTCCCCGGGCGCGCAAGATGTCCCCGGGCGCGGGGGCGGGACGCGCGGGGACACTGGTGAATGCTCGACGTCAGCCTACCGACTGGTGAAAATATGGCCATGGGTACCACCGACTCCCCCGTCCTCCATATTCGCACTGCTCGGACGGCCCGGGCGGAGCAGGCGCAGGACGCGGCCATGGCCGCTGCCCTGGAGGCCATCTGCTTCCCGCCCGAGTATGCGGCCAGTCCGGCCGCGATCGCCGAGCGGATGGCTACCTACGCCGACCACTTCTGGCTCATCGAGGACGAGGGCGGCATGCTGCTGACGCTGGTCAACGGACCGTGCACCCACGAGCGCGACCTGAGCGACGAGATGTACGAGGCCCCCACGATGCACGACCCCGATGGGTCCTGGCAGATGATCCTCGGCGTCGCCACGGCTCCCGCCGCCCAGGGTCAGGGGCTAGCCACCCGACTGCTGCGCACCGTCATTGAGACGACGCGTGTCCACGGCCGCCAGGGCCTGGTGCTCACCTGCCTCGACGACCTCGTGGGCTTCTACGCGCGCCTGGGTTTTGTCGACGAGGGCCTGTCCGCCTCCCACCACGGCGGCGTGCCCTGGCACCAGATGCGGCTCACCCTGGTCTGAGCATCCCGCAGCATTCGGAGCTTCACCCGAGCGGTGCCGTCTTACCCCGCACTACCCCACGGGGACATTCCACGCGGCCGGGGGCGTCTCGTTCCAGACGGGGCCATTCGACGCCGTCGGGGACAGCAATCCTGTCCCCGGGCGCGCAGGATGCCCCCGGCCGGAAGAAAATGTCCCCGAACGCGTGAGACGCCCCCGGCTGGAGTGGAACGTCCCCGGGCGCGCCGGATGTCCCCGGCCACCACCGCCGTCACCGCACAACCACCACCTGACCCCACCGCCCGCCCACCACCGCAGTGTCCCCACACGCGCGGAAAGTCCCCGCAGATGGCGACTCGCCGGGTGCCACAGGTCGCCGGGTGCAAGCCCCTTCCACAGGGCTGACGACGTCGGGCGCCTCCTCCCGCGCATCGCCCCACGATGGGAGGCATGAGTATCACCGTCCTCGAACGCACAAGCCCCGCGCACAGTCTCACCCCAGCACCATCGCTACCGCTGCTCCTCACCTCCGACCCGGTCATGACCGGGGCATCCCGTCTGTTCGCGGGCCCGGGACTCACCCGCATCGCCCCGGGGACCTACGTGCCCTCCCAGGAGTGGGCGGAGGCCAGGCCGGACCTGAGGCACATGACCCTCATCCGGGCCGCGATGGCCAAGACCCGCGGCGACGTCGTCCTGCTCGGCCCATCTGCGGCCGTGTGGCTCGGGCTGCCCCTGGTGGGCCGCCTCCCCGGCCGAGTGCAGTGCCTCCGCCTCAGCGAGGCCCGGGCGCGCACGGCGCTGCTTCAACGCCATCGCCGCCCCGGCCTGAGCGACCTGCTCAACGCATCCGGCACCCACGCCTCGTCCGTCGCCGACACGGTCGTTGACCTGGCCCGGTGGGGCGGGCTCACCCAGGGCGTCTGCGCCATGGACGCCGCCCTGGCCTCCCACCTGTGCACCCGTGCCGAGCTGAACGACGCCGTCGACCACCTGGCCGCCGGCGCCCGCGGCATCCGCAGCGCCCGCACCGCCGTCCACCTGACCGACACCCGCTCCGAGTCCCCCGGCGAGTCCCTCTCCCGCGTGCGCATGTGGCAGGCCACCCTGCCCCGCCCCGACCTCCAGCACGAGGTCCACATCAACGACCACACCTACCGCCTCGACTTCCTGTGGCCCCGCACCAAGGTGGTCGGCGAGTTCGACGGCCGCATCAAGTACCGCAAGAACAGCTTCGGCAAGGACGCCGAGGACACCGTCCTCAACGAGCGCCGCCGCGAGCTCGCCCTGACCCGCGCCGGCTACGACGTCGCCCGCTGGACCTGGGAGGACGCCTGGCCAACCGACGCCCCCGCCATGCTGCGCGAGCTCGCCCGTCACGGCATCCACCCCACCGGGGTGCGCTGGTAAGACGCCGCCGAGCCGGGCACCGCCCTGCCCACGGGGACATTCCGCGCGGCCGGGGGCGTCTCGCTGCGGCCGGGGGCATTCGACGCCGTCGGGGACAGCAATCCCGTCCCCCAACGCGCAAGATGCCCCCGGCCGGAAGAAAGTGTCCCCGGGTGCGCAGGATGCCCCCGGCCAGAAGGGAATGTCCCCGCACGCGCCGGATGTCCCCAGCCAGTGCCGGGGGCGAGCGATTAGGGTGAGGGCGTGAGCCAGTCACGCCCGTCGAGGCCATCCAAGCACCACGTCGAGCACCCCTCCGCGCACACCGATCCCCCGCGCCCGACGCCGGCCGCCGGATCGGCGGACTCCCCCGCACCTTTCGCATCCTCCGCACCTGCCGGCTCCCCGACGAGCCCGGAGGCCACGTCGACCAACCAGGCCCTGACTCCGCAGGGAGCCTCCACGGCGTCCTCCGGCACCACGGCGCCGCGCCGAGCCCCCTCTCAGCAGTCCCGCCCCGGCCCGCAGGACGACATCATGCTGGCCACCGGCAAGCCCCGGCAGACCGAGCGCCCCAAGCCCCCCACCCAGGAGCAGATCCGCCGTCAGCCCGGCCGCAAGGCCTGGGTCCCCAACCAGCACGGGGCCTGGTCGATGCTGGTGCTGCCGCCGATCGTCGGCTGGGTCGTGGGCGGTTTCAGCTGGGTGAACCTCCTGTTCCTTCCCGCCTGGTGGGGCGGCTACCTCACCTACTGGTCCTGGTCGCAGTGGCTGCGCACCCGCTCGGCCCGCAAGCGCGCCCTCATCATGCTGCCGCTCCTGGTCTACACCGGCTGGACGGCCTCCCTGGCCCTCATCACTCTGCTGGTGGCGCCCTACCTCATCCAGTGGGCGGTGCCCCTGGCGCCGCTGTTCGCCATCGCGCTGCACCAGGTGTGGCGCGGTCACGAGCGCTCACTGCTCTCGGGACTGTCGACGACGACGGCCGCCTCCCTCATGGCGGCCGTCACCTACAGCCTGGCGGTGCGCGGCGACGGCGGCTTCCTGGGTCTGGGGACACCGAGCTCCCCCCTTCCGGGTGCCTCCCCCAGCGGCGCCCTGACGGGCTGGTCCTGGATGTGGCTAGTCACGGCGCTAACGGCCGCCTACTTCGGCGGGACGGTCCCCTACATCAAGTCGATGATCCGCGAGCGCTTCAACTACACGCTGCTGGCCGGCACGGTGGCGGCACACGCGGTGGTGGCGGTGGTGACGTGGTGGCTGGCGTCGTCGGGGATGCTGCCGTGGGGGCACGCCGTCCTGTGGGTGGTGCTGACGGTGCGGTCGCTGGTCATGCCGCTGTGGCAGTGGCAGCTGGTGCGTGCGCGCCACCGCCCGCTGCGCCCGGGGACGATGGGCATCGTCGAGGTCTTCATGTGCGTAGCCTTCCTGGTGACCATCTCGGTGTGACCAGGCCTGCGACGACGCCGTGACCCGCCCCGCCCAGTCGGCGGCACCCGCTCCGGCGGGGCTCAGTGCTCGGCGCGCCAGGCGGCCGCGGCGGCCAGGACCCTCTCGTTGTCCGACGTCGTCCCCACCGAGACCCGCACGCCCTCGCCGGCGAAGGGCCGCACGAGGATGCCGGCGGCGCGGAAGTGCTCGGCCAGCGTCGTCGTCTGCTGCCCCGCGCCGAGCCAGAAGAAGTTGCCCTGAGCCTCGGGGACCTGCCAGCCCTGGGTGCGTAGGGCCTCCACGACCCGGTCCCGCTCGGCGGCGACGGCGGCCGAGCGCTCGGCGGTGCGGGCCAGCTCGCCCTGGCCCAGGGCCGCGGTGGCGGCTGCCTGCGCGGGCAGGTTGACCCCGAAGGGTGTGGTCACCGAGCGGATGGCGGCGGCCAGGCCGGGCTCGCACACGAGGTAGCCCACACGCATCCCGGCCAGGGCGTGGGCCTTGGAGAAGGTCCGTGAGACCACGAGGTTGGGGGCCCCGTCCAGGAGGGTGAGGGCGTCGCCGGCCCGCGGGTCGGTGACGAAGTCGAGGTAGGCCTCGTCGATGAGGACGACGACGTCGCTCGGCACCCCGGCCACGAGCTCGGCCAGCTCCTCAGCGGTCAGGATCGTCCCGGTGGGGTTGTTGGGGGTGCAGGCCATGACCACGCGGGTGCGGGGGGTGATGGCCGCCAACATGGCGGGCACGTCATGGCGGGCGTCGGGGGTCAGCGGGACGCGCACGGCACGGGCCCCGGCGACGGCCACACAGATAGGGTAGGCCTCGAAGGACCGCCAGGGGATGACGACCTCGTCGCCGGGCTCGCAGACGGCGTCGAGCAGGTGCTGGATGAGGGCGACCGAGCCGTTGCCGACGACGACCTGCTCGGCCTCCACGCCCCAGCGGCAGGCGAGGGCCTGCGTGAGGCTCTCCCCGGTCATCTCCGGGTAACGGTTGACCCCGGTGGCGGCGCGAGTGATGGCCTCGACGACCGCGTCCTGCGGCGGGTAGGGCAGCTCGTTGGAGGAGAGCTTCGCGATCTGCGCCGCGGCGTCCTCGTCAGGGCGGGCCCCGGGCACGTAGGCGGGCAGGGCGGCGACGTCGGGGCGGATGCGCACCGTCGTCGAGGGGGCGTCCGGCGAGCCCGCGGCGGAGGACGCGGGCCTGGGCACGCCGGGCACTGGGGTCGCTGCAGGATTCATGCCCCCATCTTGGCACCGGCACAGGTTGCCCGGGCACAATGGGCCCATGGAGATCGTGGCACGAACCGTCGGAAACGCGGCCGGCCTGTGGCTGGCCACGCGCCTGCTGTCCGGGCTGAGTGTGCCCGAGGGTGTGGGCACCTCCCACATGTGGCTCAACCTGCTGGTCCTGGGCCTGGTGCTGGCGCTGGTGAACTCGCTCATCAAGCCGGTGGCGAAGTTCCTGACCTTCCCGCTCTACATCATCACCTTCGGGCTGTTCGCCCTGGTGGTCAACGGCGCCATGCTCTCGCTGACGGGCTGGCTCACCGACCACATCGCGGCACTGGGCGCCGGCGGCTCGGTGCCGCTGGGGCTGGCGGTCGCCTCCTTCGGCTCGGCGGTGGCCGGCTCGATCATCATCTCGGTGATCTCCTCGATCATCGCCGCGATGCTCGTGCGTCGCGAGGACTGAGGTAGACGACGCCGGAGGTGCGCCGGACGGCTCAGTTGATACCGGCCGGCGTCGCCCAGCGTCACCTGGCGGCTCCCAGTGCTTCGCGGAGCAGGCCGGCACCCGCGTCCCAGCACGCTTCACCACCGTCATGACCTCATACTCCTAGTGCTGGCCCGTCGACTGAGGGCTCGGGGTGGGGCGGGGGTAGGAGGGTTGCGCCGAGGGCACCGCGCCTCGGTAGGTGGTGCCGCCCTTGTAGATCCCGTTGGGGTCGGTGTTGCGCTGGATCGCGAAGGTGTACTCGGTGGTGGTCGTCCCCTTCTCGCCAGCGCCCGAGGCGTGTGAGAAGGACTTGTTCCAGTCGGCCAGCTCGGGCGCCTTGTCCTCCAGCCCCTCAGCGGCCTGGGCGTAGGCGGAGGAGGCGTGCGGGTAGCCGTTCGTGCTCATTTGGTGGGTGTCGAGCATGGCGACCTGCCGGTGGGGGCCGGTGGGTGTGGGGGCGGCGTCGAGCCCGGGGACGGCGTCGCCGGTGTTCTCCAGGTGCAGGGCGTGGACGTCGTCGGGGATGTCGGCTCCCGCGGTGGGCGAGCCGGCGGTGAGGACCGTGGTGATGTTGTAACGCTCCTGGATCGCGGAGTCGGCGGCGATGTTGGAGACCGTGATCCCGCCCTGGGAGTGGCCGTAGAGGGCGACCTCCTCCCCCGGTTGGATACCGGCCTGGCGCATGGCGGTGACGACGCCGCTCTCCATGGCAGTGGGCGTGCCACCCACGGCCTCGAGGTTGGTGAGCAGGTCCTGCGGCTCGCCGTCGCCGGAGGTCCAGTCGGTGGTGCCGGGAACATAGACGACCCAGGAGACTCGGCCATCGGCATGCTCGACCCGCTGGATGGAGATGACCCCGGCCTCCTCGTAGCCCTGCCCCAGGGAGTTCTTCGAGGACTGCACCTCCTGGCAGTGGGTGATGGTCTCGGAGATGCTCTGCGGGGACTTGGCCTCCTTGCCCTTGCCGGTCATACCGGGATTCACGGCGCTGGCGAGCCCGAAGGGGTCCTTGGCGGCGGGTGGCAGCACGGTGGATCCGGTGCCGCCGACGGGGGTGACCGTGACGCCGCTCTGGGTTCCGTAGACCCCGGCCCCTATCGCGGCGGCGTTCGCGCCCAGGACCATGGCGACGCGTTGCATGGGCGTGAGGCTCTTGGTGTCGACGGCCTGTGTCCCGACGGCGACCTGCCCGGGCAGGCGCTGCTTCGCCCAGGGGTCGAGGCGCTGGGAGACCTGCTGGAGGTAGGCCTGGACCGTGGCGGCCTCCCGCCCGGTCTTGGCGTTCTTGAGCCAGCTCGTCAGCAGAACGATCCTGACGAGGTCCTCCTTGACCCACTGCTCGGTGGTCGGGTCACTGAGCAGGAGCTGGAGGACCTCGACGGCGGCCTGCCCGTCCTCGTTATCCCCCACCAGCTCATAGAGCAGCCAGCTCGTTGCCGGTGAGGAAGCCAGCAGAGCTGCGATCGTTGGGAACTGAGCGGCGGCTGCGACGGACCCCAGCGCCATCTTGAGCAAACCGGAGTCGAAGGCCCGCACGTCCACGGGCCCCACAAGACCATTGACGGGAGCGGCCTTCCCGTCGGCCAGGGTGTGGGCCTGGGAGCAGGCGGTGACGTCGGAGGCAATGCCGCGCAGCGTACCGGCGACGGCCTCGAGCGACCCCGGCCCGGTAGTCAACGCATCCAGGGCCTGAAACGCTTCCAACTTTTCCAGATCAAAATCAAGCAGATTCGGACGGTTTCCATAATCCACATTAAGACGATGGCCACCAAGATGATACATATCGGAGGTCTTCTCACTTTCCGCAATAGGAACGCACTGACCATTCACATCCTTCCATGTTCCACCCGGATTGAAATAGCTGTACGGATCAAGTCCGTAATACCGAGGAGGAGGAGAAGAAGACGGCGCCATATTCACTTCAGTGACTGCGTTGGCAATGAGTGCTCGCGCATCATCCAGGGATCCGGCCGCCGAGGTGAGGCTGCTGGCCAGGGAGTCGAGGTCACTCGTGTTCACAGAGACGGTTCCGCCCGACACCACCACCGCGGGGCCACCGTCCCAGATGGTCCAGGCGTGGCCACTGTCCTCCGGAGCCGGCCCGGCGTACGGGGCTGGGGAAGTCTTGGGCTTCGGGGGCGCCGCCTTGGAGGCCGGCGACTCCGTCGCGTGGGGGTTCTGCTTCCAGGCGGGGTACGGACTGTCGCCGTCCATGGCAACCGGGCTCATGATGAGCTCGTTCCAGTCGATGAGTTTCGAGACTCGACGACACCGACCTTGGAGGCGGCCGTGTCATAGCGCGTCGCCAGCGCGGTCAGGAGCCCGGAGGCGTTCGTGAGCGCCGTCTGGCAGGCGGTGGAATCCGCCCCCACCCAGCTGGTGGGGACCGACGTGGGGAACTGGGTGACGGCGGCGTCGTAGTCCGCCCTGGAGCGTGACAGTGAGAAAGACATGACTCGACGGTAGGGCGGCCCGGAGGCGGCCGCAGCGCTGGCTTGCAGCCCTGTGGATCAGCCCTGCACTCCGGCACCTGTGGCCCCCGGTGAACCGCACGTCCTCGCGCCGGGAGACGGAGAGGGGCTGGCCGCCTTGACCGGAGGCCAGGCCTCAGAAGCGCATCCTCTCAATAAAGGACTCGGCCCGCGGTCCGGTCTCCCGGACCGCGGGCCCAATCCTCGCGAGGTCCTCCTGCTACCCGGCTTCCCATAAGGCCGGGGAGGCAGGACCTCCTTCACCAGAACGTCCGGTCCGGGCTCCCTAAGACCCGTTCCAGACTCGGAGACCTGCCAGTCATCGGGCTCCCCAACCCTCGTGACCGGTTCCGTCCGGCGGCAGTAACTATGTAACCCATCGATCCTGAGCGGACCCCCCGAATTCCCCTATGAACACGCTGAGAAATAGGCGCCATTCCGCCGTTTTCACGTAGCCTGCACCACACTCCGGCGTTTACCCAGAATATTCCGGCACTTCTTCAGGGCCTTTCCCACGACTTGTCCATCAAACCGAGGCCGGCGGCCTGCGCAGGCACACGACGGCGTCGGCCCGGTGCCCCTCCTGGCCGTCGGGCCCCGTGGCCTGCCGGTCCCGCTCCTCGCCGACAACGACCTCCCAGCCGTCCGTCGCCTCGGCCAGGCCCTCAAGGAGCTCGGCGGCCGTGTAGGTGCGGGCGTGGTGGGTGTGCCAGGGCGGGTTGACGGCGTGCACCGCGGTGAGCAGGTGCCCGCCGGGGGCGACGCGGGCTGCGGCGTCGGACAGGAGGGCCACGAGGTCCAGGGAACCCGGCTCGTGCCCACCGTGGACGTAGAAGCTCGTCACCAGGTCGAAGGGGCCGGCCGGCAGGCCGTCTCCGGCGTCGTGCACGCGGCCGGTCACGCGCGAGGCGACCCCGAGCCGCTCGGCCTGCCCGGTCAGACGCCCGATGGCGGTGGCGGACAGGTCCAGCCCGACCACCTGCCAGCCGCGCTCGGCCAGCCACAGGACGTCGGCGCCCTCGCCGCAGCCGATCTCCAGGGCGGTCCCGGGGCTCCAGTCGGTGGCGAGCTCCGGCAGCCAGTCGTTGGGGCGACCCGACCAGAGCTGCTCGACCGAGGCGTAGCGCTCCTCCCAGCGGGAGGCGGAGTGAGCGGCGTCGGACTGCGGATCGGAGTGCTGCTGGCGGGGCTGCGTCATGACTGGATCCTACCGACGCCGGGTCACCCGGCAGGCGGTTCAGCGACGGCACCCAGCGGCCCGGTGGGGACGCGAGCGCTCCGCCCGATCTATCCTCTGCCCATGACAATCGACACCTCCTGGGTCGCCCAGCGCAATGCCGCCTTCCTCGCCGACCCCGCCGCCCGCCTGGCCGGCAACGCCGTCGCCACCACGGACGTGGAGCAGGTCTCCCTGGACCGGACCGCGGTGACCTCCATCGACACCTCCGTGTCCGACCTCGTCCCGGACGCCTCGATCACCGACCAGAAGCAGTCGGGGCGCTGCTGGGCCTTCGCCGGCCTCAACGTGCTGCGCGCCTCCATGCTCAAGGAGCTCGAGCTCGACTCCCTGGAGCTGAGCCAGGCCTTCCCCTTCTTCTACGACAAGCTGGAGAAGGCCAACGCCTTCCTCACCCGCGTCATCGCCGAGGCGGACCGCCCCCTGGATGACCGCGAGGTCGTCGACTCCCTGTACTCCCCCATTCCCGACGGCGGCTGGTGGCCGGAGTTCGCGCGTCTGGTGGCCAAGTACGGGATCGTGCCGGCCTACGCCATGCCGGACACCGTCTCGGCCCGCAACTCCGAGGCGATGAACGAGCACCTGGCCACGCTGCTGCGGCGCACGGCCCTGCGGCTGCGGGCCGCGGTGGCCGACGGCGTCGACCCTGAGCCGCTGCGGGTAGCGGCCCTGGAGCAGGTTCACCGGATGCTGTGCATCCACCTGGGGACCCCGCCCGAGGAGTTCGTGTGGCAGTACCGCGATAAGAACAAGGAGTTTCACCGGGTCGGGACGCTCACGCCGCGACAGTTCGCGCAGCGCTACGTCACCGGGGTGGAGGAGTTCGTGGTCGTGGCCCACGACCCGCGCCCCGAGATCGCGGTCAACACGCGCTACGGCATGGGCCGCAGCGACGTCATGGTGGGCGAACCGGTCCAGGATCACGTCACCGCCGAGCTGGAGGTGCTCAAGGCCGCCGCGATCGCCGCGATCCAGGACGGCGAGCCGGTGTGGTTCGCCTGCGACGTCGCCAAGCAGCGGGACAAGAAGGCCGGGATCTGGGACGCCGCCCTGCACGACTACGAGGGCCTGTACGGGGTGGACCTGTCGATGACGAAGGCCGAGCGGCTGGTGGCGCGCGAGTCGGCGCTCACGCACGCCATGTGCCTGACCGGCGTCGACCTGGTCGACGGCGTCCCGCGGCGCTGGCGGGTGGAGAACTCCTGGGGCGACAAGTTCGGGGACAAGGGCTTCCACACGATGAGCGACTCCTGGTTCGACGAGTACGTCTTCGAGGTCGTCGTGCGTGCGAGCCGCCTGCCCGAGGAGGTCCGCGCCGCCCTGAAGACCGAGCCCGTCATGCTGCCCAGCTGGGACCCAATGGCCTGAGGCGGCGAGGCAGGCCCTGGCCGGCGCAGGCAGCTCGACGACGCCCCGCTCCCGACCGCCCGGGCCACCGCGGCCGCCCGGGCCCGCCGGGCACTACCCCGACCATCCCCGCCCACTACCGGATTTCTTTCGGCATTTTCTCCTGTGTTCTCAGCAGCAGGTCCTAAGCAAGCCTTCAACCATTCCGGTTATGGTTCGCCTGAGCACGAGATCAGACGACCGGGAGGCGGACACGCAGATGGCACGTGGTGGGAGGGGATTCCAAGGCACAGTGCTCAAGGCGCTGCGGGCACCGGAGCACAAGCTCACGGTGACCGGGGTGCGCGAGCTGGCGCCCTACACGGAACTGACTGTTCACTGTCCGAGCCTGCTGGGCACCGGTGCCGCCATGCTGCCGCCCACCGCCTGGGTGCGCATGTGGATCCCGCAGGGCGGCCGCCAGCACCAGCGCGCCTACACCATCACCCGCATCAACCGCGAGCAGGCCACCGCCATCATCCTGGTCCTGCACCATGAGCCCAGCGGTCCGGCGTCGCGCTGGTCGAAGCGGGTCAAGCCGGGAGCCACCGTGTCCGTCCAGGTCATGGGCGGCACCAGCTACCGCTTTCCCTCCCCCGGTGACAAGATGCTGCTGGTGGGCGACCAGGCCTCCGCGCCAGCACTCGCCGACGCCGTCGCCGCCGCCCCGCCGAGCAGCCTGGCCACCGTCGTCATGCTGGCGCCCGAGACCGGCTTCCTGCCCCTGGCCGCACGCGACCATCGGCTCATCCGGGTGAATCCCGAGGTTTCCGAGGAGAAGCTGCTGGCCGCCGTCGACCGCACCCTGTGGGCAGACACCGGGGACCTGGCCCTGGACTGGGTGTTCATCGCCTTGGAGAGCAGCGCCACCAAGGCGGTACGACGCCACCTGATCGCCTCCGGTATCAGCCGGCGCAGCATCCAGCACCAGGCCTACTGGATCCGCGGCCACGCCATGGGCACCACCCCCGAGGCCTGAGCCCGAGCCCTGTCCCACGACCCGGGCCCTGAGCCCTGAGCCCGGCCGGCGTCGACTCCCCCCCTCACCACCGGCCAGGCTCCGACCAGGGCACCGGCTTAGACTGGGGACGTTCGCGACCGCAACCCGTTCGCCGAGGTGCTCGACATGCGACTCATCAAGCCCGCCATTGTTGTCCTTGCCCTGACCGTCCTGGTCAACTCGATCGGGAGCCTGCTGCTCGGGTGGCAGCTCAACAGCCTCACCTCATCGCTGTGCATGCTCCTGCTCGGCCTCATCCTGCTGCAAGCCCAGAACTCGGGTCCGGGCGAGCGCAGCCTGACGCCGTCGGGCGTTCGGCTGCTGGGGGCCGTCGGAGTCATCCTCTCCGGGCTCATGGTCGCGCGCGGCCTGTACCGGTCCGACGTCGACGTGCTCCTCGCCCTGCCCGCGCTGGGCCTGCTGGGCTACGTCCTGGCGCGCAGTCTGAGGGACCGGCAAACCCGCGAGGTCACCGCACACAAGACCTCGGCCCGATAGGGCCCGTCACCCACCGGCCCCGGTCGCCAGACCTCTCGACGACGTCGATCGAGAACGTACTTTCGCGCCGAGGACTGCGCTGTCCCCCAGATGACTGGGGGCGGAGACGCGTCGTTTGGAGGAGAAGTACGTCCTCGGCGCGAAACGCAGTCCTCGACATGCGCCGTTCGGAATCAGGACCGCCGCACGCATCGGTAGCGGCGGCGCCCCGGCCAGCGCGGGTCCGACGGCGCAGGGTCGATGTCGAAGTCGAGCGCCCGGTAGAAGCCGACGGCATCGTCGTCGGTCTAGGAGCCATCCGCGCTCCCCCCACGGGCTCATGATCTCTGGGCGACACAGCACCCAAGGCATCACAGAGGCATCACATTCTCCCCGGTCGGAACTTACTTCCCGGGTCCGGGGTCGGCGGGCCGTATAGGCTGGCGGCGACCGGGGAGTGCTCCCCGCCAACGACGACGGACCACTTGTTGAAAACGGCACAAGGATCCGGCAGGATTTTGCCCGGTCATACCATTCCCCACCATGTCCGCCCTAGAAGGTCATCTACCATGCGACTCCTCCCTCCAGTCGTCTTCACGCTTGCCACGACTGTCCTGGCCCTGACGGTCGGCGGCGGCCTGTTCGGCTGGGAAACCTCCCTCCTGACGCCTCTGAGCCTGCTCACGGTCAGTCTCATCCTCTTCCAGGCCCAGCACGTTCAGCGCGCCGAGCCGTCCCAGCGGATCCCGGGCCCCTCGATCCTCGCGCTGGCCGTCATCGGCCTGGGGCTGGCGGCCGCGCTGCTCGGCCACGGCCTCTACAGCCATGAGCCCGCCGCCGCCATCAACCTGCCGTCGGCCGGCATCCTGCTGTTCGTCGTCGTGACCGCCTACCGCCGACGCCGCCCCGAGGCCCAGCCCGTCCTCGTCTCGACCCAGGAGGCCCCACTCGCAGAGATCGGTGCCAACCTGCCACAATGAGCGGCATGGTCGATCTCTCCGCAGTCTCCCCCGCCATCGCCCTGGGCCCCCTGGACGGCCGCTACCGCGCCGTCGCCGCCCCGCTGGTCAATCACCTCTCCGAGGCCGCGCTCAACCGGGCCCGCCTGCAGGTCGAGGTCGAGTGGCTCATCCACCTCACCGACGGCGGCGTCCTGCCCGGCGCCCCCCGCCTGAGCGAGACGGAGAAGAGCTACCTGCGCGGCGTCGTCGAGGACTTCGGAGCCGAGGAGATCGCCGAGCTCGGCGCCATCGAGGCCGAGACCCGCCACGACGTCAAGGCCGTCGAGTACCTTCTCAAGCGGCGCCTGGCCGCGGCCGCCCAGGCCCCCGGCGTCGTCGGCGCCGACGGCGGCCCCACCGTGCTGCCCACGGTCGGCGAGATCGTCCACATCTTCTGCACCAGCGAGGACATCAACAACCTCTCCTACGCCCTGACGATCCGGGCCGCCATCGAGCAGGTGTGGCTGCCGGCCGCTCGCGGGCTGGTCGAGGACCTGGCCGCCATGGCCCACGAGTACGCCGACGCCGCCATGCTGGCCCGCACGCACGGCCAGCCGGCCACCCCCACAACGCTCGGCAAGGAGATGGCGGTCCTGGCCCACCGGCTGCGCCGCCAGGTGCGCCGCGTCGAGGCCACCGAGTACCTGGGCAAGATCAACGGCGCCACCGGCACCTTCGGCGCGCACGTCGTCTCCGTGCCCGGCGCCGACTGGCAGGCCGTGGGACGCGGATTCGTCGAGTACCTGGGCCTGACCTGGAACCCGTTGACCACGCAGATCGAGTCCCACGACTGGCAGGCCGAGCTCTACTCCGACGTCGCCCGCTTCAACCGGATCGCCCACAACCTGGCCACCGACGTGTGGACCTACATCTCGCTGGGCTACTTCCACCAGCGGCTGAGCGCGCAGGGCTCCACCGGCTCGTCGACCATGCCGCACAAGGTCAACCCGATCCGCTTCGAGAACGGCGAGGCCAATCTGGAGATCTCCTGCTCGCTGCTGGACACGCTGGCCGCCACTCTCGTCACCTCCCGCCTCCAGCGCGACCTCACCGACTCCACCACGCAGCGCAACGTGGGCGTGGCCCTGGGGCACTCGCTGCTGGCCGTGGACAACATCCGCCGGGGCCTGGCCGGGCTCGACGTCGACCGCGCCCGCCTGGAGGAGGACCTCGAGGCGACCTGGGAGGTGCTCGGCGAGCCCGTCCAGCAGGCGATGCGGGCGGCCGCCGTCGCCGGGGCGACCGGCATGGCCGACCCCTACGAGCGCCTCAAGGAGCTCACCCGCGGCAGGAAGGTCACGCCCGAGGGGATGCGCGAGTTCATCTCCGGGCTCGGCATGCCCGACGACGTCGAGGCGCGACTGCTCGCCCTGACGCCCGCCACCTACACGGGCCTGGCCGCCGACCTCGTCTCCCACCTGGACGACTGAGGGCCCGAGGGCAGGTTCGGCACTGCCCCCGGAGCCGCCGGCTGGCCCGCGCACGACCCCCGACCCTCGCCGGGGCGAGGGGCGGGCTCGATCAGAGCCTCAGCCCGGCTCTCAGACCTGACACCACCCGAACTGCACGAGGGTCGGGATCCACTGGCAGAGGGTCGGGTGTACTCCACAGGGTCCGGGGGTTCGTGCAGTATGCACAACCCCCGACCAATACACCCCCACCCTCGTGCAGTAGGCCGCTCTGAAGAAGACCCTGCTCAGATCATCATCGAACCATGACTTCTGGGTCCCCTGCGCGAGCACCTGAAGGGACCAGGCAGGGACCGGTGGGGTTACCCCCGAGGTGAGAGAACCTGAATGCGCCGCCAAGAACCTGGCGGACTCACTCCCCGCACAGCCACGTGTCCACAGCGCTGACATCAGCGCGCCAGCCCTCGAAGCGCCTGGCACAGATCGTTGGAATCCCGCGGTCTCTTCTCAGGCTGGAACGTCAGTGCAGTGTTGATGTCAGCACCGTGGACACTTCCAGGCCTTCATCGACACTCCACGGCCCTTCATGAACACCTCATCGACACTTCATACACACTTTCGGGCCCTTCATCGACAATCAGGGGCCTTCTCGTGGGCACCTCGCGCGGTTCTGGGTTCCCGGGCGCCGCTGCGCCCGGCTACCCGACGGCGGCTGAGGGCTGGGCCGGGGGCACGGCACCCCCGGTCAGGAGCTGGCGGGCACACAGCCCGGCGATGCACTCCTCGGCCGGGTTGAGGCCGAGCCGGTTGACGTCGATGTGCAGCAGGTCCAGGGCCCGGCGCCCGCCGGTGCCCGCCCCCATGACGCCGATGGCGCGTCCGGCGTCGTCGGCCAGCTCACCCACGGCCGCCGCTGCCTGACTCCAGGACGGGATCTCATCGAACTGGAACTCGATGACCTCCAGCAGCTGCTGAACGATCGGTCCCAGGGCACTGCCGTCGCGCAGGTGCGCGGGGAGCCGCGAGCCCCACATCCGCAGGTGGGCGGAGAGCAGCTCGGCTTCGGGCAGTGGCGCACTGCGGGCAGCCAGCGCCAGGAACCGCGCCGCCAGGGCCGCCCGCGGCACCGGCCTCGGGATCTGCCAGACCTGGTGGTCCAGGCACCATCGGCTCGAGACGTAGAAATGCCGCTCGGCCTCCTCGACGCCGGCCACTCCCCCGTACTTGTCGTACTCGGGGCCGTAGACGCCGAAGGTGATGCCGGGCCGGCTCACGCCGATCCCCCCGGTCATCGGATCGGAGACGAGACGCTCGACCGTGCGCGCCTCGGTGCGCTGGGCCACGGCCCCCAGCTCGCGCATGCTCGCGTAGGCCTCATCCAGGACGCCCTCGACGGCCTTGAGCCGCAGCCGGATGTGGTGGCCGCGCAGGTCGACGAAGCGCAGGAAGTGCGCCGAGCGGATGTCCCACTGGCCGCGGGCCCGATCCAGCCACTGGGCGACCTCGGGCAGCAGGGCGTCGGTGTCGTCCCCGCCGGCGCAGTAGATCCGCGCATACAGCCAGCCGACCCCCTCACGCTGACCGGCCATCGCCGCGCCCCGCTGGCGCATTGCGCTGTGCTGGGCACGCAGGGTGCCGAAGTCGGCGGCCGCCATCTCCAAGGGCTGGATCCCCGGGATCGAGCCGCCAGACTGCGACGTCGCGCCCCCCAGGCGGACCATTCCGGCCTGGCCGACCATTCCGGCCTGACCGGCCTGACTGGGCTGGCCCACCTGGCTCGCCTGGCCCACCTGGCCCACCTGGCCCACCTGGCTCGCCTGGCCCACCTGGCTCGCCTGGCCCACCTGGCCCACCTGGCTCTCCTGCCCGGTGCGCTCCGCCTGCTCACTGGCCCGCGAGCGCCCCCCGAGCCAGCGCAGCCTGCGGGAGCGGATGAGCCGGCTGGGCTGGTTGCGCTGCTCGCGCCGGCTGAACTGGACGTCGTCGTGCGTGCTCATGCCATGCCTCCCAGGTTCTTGGGCCACTGGAGTCCCACCAGGTACTCGGCCACCGTCGGCTCACCGTCCTGGGTGAGCCCCAGGGCCTCACCGCGAGCCGGCAGGGCCTCGACGAAGCTGATGTGGGCGGCGCCCGGGTCGATCCAGCCGCGCAGCGCCAGCAGCGACACCGGTGAGGTGAGGTCCACGTAGCGGGGCTTGTGCTGGTCGAAGGTGGCACCCTGGGAGGGCATGTGCTGGTGGACGAACACCTCCGTCGGTATGCCCCACTGCTTGCGCAGGTCGTCCATGTGCAGCAGAGTCGTGGTCAGGTCGCGGTCCATGAGCGGGGCGATCTGGCGGGCCGGGAAGGTCCAGGACTCGCGGCGGGTCACCAGGCGGCCGGCCACGTTCCGCTCGGAGTGCATCACCTCGTCGGGCAGGGGCCCGCTGAGGTCCCGACGGCGGCTGGTCCAGTGGTCCGCGAAGGGGGGCAGCCGGGACCAGGGATCGCTCAGCAGCACCAGCCAGGACAGGTAGCCGCCCAGGAGGTACTGAGGGGTCAGGCCCAGGTAGGCCAGTCCCACGGGCCCGGCGTCGTCCGCCAGGAACAGGGTGCTGGTGGCCGGGTCGTGGACGAGCCGCAGGGAGCTGAGGGGGACCGCGTCCGGCGCCCCCGGCTCACCGGGCAGCCCCAGCGGCGGCAGGAGCCCGCAGGAGACGGCCTGACCGGTGTTGCACTCGGTGCTGGCCTGGATCTCCAGGACCCTCTCGGTGCCCCAGGAGGTGCGGATCCGTGTGGCCAGGCGCTCCCGGAAGCCGGAGCCCAGGAGCCGGTGGAAGCGGGCCTGGAGGGAGCCGTTGGCGTTGGTGAAGGCGTTGACGACGGTCAGGCCCCCGCCGGCGGCGTAGGTCCGGGCGCTGGGGGCCACCGGCTGGAGGAAGGCGCCCAGGTGCCTGGGCGAGCCGGAGAGCCCGCCGGACAGGGCAGCGCGCTCCTCGTCGGGGCCGGCGGCGTAGTCGAGCCCGGCGGCGCGCAGCATCTCCTGGTCGCCGTCGGGGGCGTGGGCGATGGTCATGAAGAAGGCCAGCGGGTCCTTGCACACCCCGCCGTTTCCGAACAGGGAGACGAAGCGGGCCACCATGAGGTCGTAGATGTGGGAGCGGGCCACCCAGGGGTCGGCGAGCTCGCCCAGGGTCTTGACGTCCTGCTCGAAGGGGGCGTCCTCGAGAGGGTCGACCCAGCTGCGGGTCGACTCGCAGTCCTCGTAGAGGAAGCCGCTGGGACGCTCGCCGAGCTCGCCGTCGGGGAAGACGCGCTCGGCCAGGCGCACCGTGCGGTTGAGGAGCTCGGCGCGGCCGGGCCCGTCAGCGGCGCCGACGGCGTCGTCGAGCCGGGCCAGCCAGGCCAGGTCCTTGCCCCACTGGCGCTGCTGCTCCGGTGAGAGCGAGGCGGCCAGCAGCGGGAAGGGGTTCTCCCCGCGGTACCAGGGCACGTGCGGCACGATGGCGCCGGAGGCCAGCAGCCGCTCCAGGCGCAGGCGCGGGTCGGTGCCGCCCACGCGCTCGCAGGCGTCGCGCACGCTGAGCACGGCGTGCATGCCGCCGCCGGTGAGGGCGTCGTGGGTCTCCTGGAGCCAGCGGGCGGGCTGGATGGTCTCCTGGCGGAAGACCATGCCGTTGCCGTACTCGTGCTCGCCGACGACGGTCAGCGCCTCCGCCTCGACCTCCCGGGAGGGGTACTGGCCGTAGGCGCCGGCCGCGTCCGGGCCGGGGGCGGCGCTGTAGGACCGGCGCACGGGGGCGGGCTCGAGGTAGAGGGCGCCGTCGGCGGCCAGGTCCTGGGCGGTGGCGCTCAGGATGCGGTACGCCAGGTGGGTGGCCACCATGCGGTGGCTGCGCCCGGTGGAGGGCTGGCCCGCCTCGTTGACGGTGGTCAGTCCCGAGAAGGGGCTGGTCTTGAGGGCGGCCCGGGTGGCCAGGGTGTAGAGGGTGCGCAGGACGCGGGGGTCCTCGAGCCGGCGGCCGCGGGCGGCCAGGGTGGAGACCAGGGCCGGGGCGGCAATCGCCAGGGCCTCCTGGTAACCGGGCTCGTCGAGGCCGGCCGCCAGCAGCTCGCGACTGCGGTCCAGGTCGACGTCGACCAGGACGGCCAGGCGGGCTCGGGTCTCCTCCTTGCGGGCCACCAGGGCGTCCCAGCGCTCCAGCAGCGCGCGCAGCTCGGCGGGCAGGGCCGCCAGGACCTCCTCGGACAGGTCGGTGGCGCGCCCCTGGAAGACGCAGCGCTTGGCGCGCAGGACCGGGCGGCGCTCGGCCTTGTCCAGGGTGGGGACGATCTCGTAGAGCGGGTCGAGCAGCTGGTCGGCGGCGCCGTCAAGCACCTCGTCGAGCCGGCGCAGGTAGTCCAGGGTGCCGATGACGGCGGCGCTGGTCTCGGGGACGGCCCGCACCGGCAGCCCGCCCAGGCGCACGAGGGTCGGCAGGGCCACGGCGGGCTGGGCCAGGGCCGGGGGCTCCGGCTCCGGTGCCGGTACCGGCGCTGGTACGGCGGAGGTCGGAGCGGATGGGATGGGCTCCCCGGGGGTCACGGCGGATACGGGCTGCGGCTGTGGCTGTTGGGAGGGGGAGGCACCGGCACGAGAGAGAACCGGCTGCGTCATAGGAGGAAACCTTTCAAGAGGGCGTACAGCCAGTAGCCTATCCATACAACGCTCATCACGAAGGCCACCAGTCCGAGAAGAGAGCACGCCAGCCCGTAGATGAAGTAGCCCCAGCGCACCGCGGGCCGCATGACGGCCAGACCCGGCGGCAGCGGCTGGCGCGTCAGGACGCAGCGCAGCACGAACATGGAGCGCCCGCGCAGGTTGACCGAGCCGGTGGCCGCCTCGACCGCGGCGACGCCGTCGGACTGGGTGAGGGGGTTGAGGTTGGTGACGAGCATGGTGAGCTGGAAGGCGCACAGGGTCAGGGCCACCTGGCGCACCGTTCCCGTCGAGGCCCAGGCGACGGCCGCCTCCAGTCCGCAGACGACGCCGTCGGAGAAGATGCCGGCCAGGGCCAGCATGGTCAGCCCGCTCCGGGAGCGCACCCGGTAGGAGTCGGTGCGGTCGACGTAGGCGATGGGGATCGCCCAGAACATGAGCGCCACCCCCAGTCCGCGGATGGGGGTGCCCAGGTAGCCGGCGACGATGGCGTGCCAGGACTCATGCAGCAGGATGCTCACCAGCTGGATCGCCACCGCCGTGACGAAGACCAGGACCCCCGGGCGGGGGCCCCCGGCCAGGGAGCTGAGCGCCATGGCCCCGGCCGCGTAGCCGCAGGCGGCCAGCGCCAGGAATACCCAGCTGAGCGCGGGGGCCGGCAGGCGCTGGAGCAGGGTGACAACGGGAGCGACGATCCGGTGGTACTTGCGGGCGATGATGATGCGGGGCAGCCACCAGCCCCCGCTGCGGCGGGGCCTCTCGACCTTGAGGTGTCGGGCCCGGCGGGGCTGGGCGGTGTGGCGTCCGCGGCTGCGCCTGGTGCGCACCGGGGCCGCCGAAGCGTCGGGGGCGGCGGGGTCGGCGGAGGCGGGGTCGCCGCCCGCCAGGAGGCCCTTGTCGCGCAGGTTGTCGACCAGGCCCGTGATGCGCTTGGCACCCGCCTCGTCGATGTCCTGGGGCAGCTCCTCGATGATGGTCGGCAGGGGGCGCACCCCGTCGAACTGGCCCACGATGAAGGCGGCGGCCGCGCCGAGCCGGTGGTACTTGCCCGAGTCGGAGTCGAACAGCATCGGCTGGTTGTCCATCCCGACGATGAGGCTCACCCCGCGGCGCAGGCGCGGGATCGGACTCGTCGGGCGGCTACCAGGGATCGTCGGCGTTGTCCTCGCCGTACTCATCACCGTGCTCATCGTGGGCTCTTGGCTCCCTCAGGTCGGTTCACGGGGCTCCGGGGTACCACCCAGTGGCGGGCAGGGGACCGAAGTCCCCTACCCGCCACCATGGGGTCGTCAGCAGGACGTCGTCGACGCGCTGGCAGCGCAGGCCGGGCACGAGGCCGAGGCCGCGCTGGCCGGGCACGAGGCCGAGGCGGCGCTGGCCGGACAGGACGCGCTGGCGTGGCTGAAGGCACAACCCAGGGCGTTGCCCTCAGGCAGCTCCTCGACGCCGAAGTCACTGTCGGCGAGGGTGAGATCAATCGAGCTGTTCGTCATATGCTGTTCACCTCCTTCTCTCAGGTGTCTGGTGGGCAGGAGCGGGGTCCCTTTCGGGCCCCGGGGGTCCGGTCTGCCGGGACCGGGCCCCAACCCCGCGAACGGGGTGGTCCGTGGAACACTGGGGAACTCTGTGACGCGGTATGCAGTTCTGGGTCCGTCTGGCCGGCGGTGGACCAGCGGATGGGCCGACGGCGCTCGCAACCAGCGCTGCCGGGACTAGCCGGCCGCCTGACCTGGCGGTTCTGTCTGCGGACTGGCGATGGTGACGGCGAACATCTGGTGGCGGCTGACGCCGTCGGAGTCCAGCAGGTGGCGCACCGCCGAGGTGGCGAAGCCGGCGAAGACCGTCCCCACCAGTCCCCGAGCGGCGGCGCGCAGGTGCAGCGAGTAGATGAGGGCGGCGCTGCGGCTCATGGTGAACCGGTAGCCGGCGGCCCCGCCCCAGGCGTCGGCCTCATCGAGGTTGGCGGCCGCTGAGACGATGGCTCCGGCGCGGGCGAACTCCTTCTGCACCGCCATGCCCTCGATCTCCTCGGCCGGCGGCAGGGGGCGGACGAGGTCGACGCCGTCGAGCCGCACCCGGTAGATGCCGGGCTCGGCGCCGCGCGGGCGCAGCAGGAGCACGAAGGGCTCCAGGGGGCAGGCCACCGCGTCCTCCCCCCAGGTGCGTGCGTCGTCGGTCAGGGCGTCGCGGACCATGCCCAGGAGGGCCTCGGCCTCGAGCGGCTCGGTGCCGTAGGTGGTCGACGACGAGCGGCGCTCGAAGGTCTCGTGCAGGCTGTGGGGGTAGGGGCCCTGGGGGCCGGGGACGAGCGCGTCCGGCACCCGGCAGTCCAGCGGCGGGCGCGGGCGGCGCGCGGCCAGGCCGTCGGAGGACGGCTCGGCGGGGCGAGTGTCCGTTCCGGCAGAGAAGCCGGCGATGAGCTCGCGCAGCGTCTCGAAGTCAGTGCGCACGGCGGCCTCCCAGGTCGACGACGATGCAGGCCGGCTCCCGGGCCGGGTCGGTGCCCAGTGCTCGGGCGATGCGCTGCTCGTCCCAGCGGGCCCGGGCGCGCAGCGGCACCCCGAGGGCCTCGGCGACCAGGCGGATGACCTCGAAGGAGCAGCCGCAGTCCTGGACCGCGATGCGCAGGGCGAAGGAGAAGTACTTGCGGGCCACCTTGTCCACGTTGCCGGTCAGGACGATCCGGGCGCCGACGCCGTCGGGCGGGAGATCCGGCCCGGCCTCCGTCGCGGCATCCGTCCCTGCGTCCGTCCCGGTGTCAGCCGCCGAGGGGGCGGGGCCGATGAGGGCCAGGGCGTGGTCGCGCTCGATGTAGACGTAGGTGCCGGGGGCGAGCCGCTGCCCGGCCGCCGCCCCCGAGACCTCCTGGCCGCTCTGCTCGTGCTCGGGGATGAGGACGTAGGCGGTCACCGAGCCGATGTTGCCGCCGGCGGCCGTCCAGCGGCGCAGCTTGGCGCTGGGCGGGGCCTGGGCGGCCTCGGCCGACTCCGGGCCGGTGGGTTCGGCGCCGAGCGGCTCGCGCACACCCACCGACAGCGCCAGGATCGTGGCGAGCTCGCCCAGGGTGGGGCGGGTGACGACGTCGGGCTCGGCGCCGTCGTCGGTGAGCGGGTGCGCGATCGGCCAGGGCTGGTCGAGGCGCCCCAGGTCGGCCGGCGGCAGGAGCGTGCGCGGGCAGACCGGCCAGTCGCGGAACTCGCGCTGGAGGCGCAGGTTGGAGGGCTTGTAGTGCTGCTGGTGGCCCTTGGAGTCGACGAAGGCGGCCGGCGGGATGGCCACGGACTGCTCGTAGCGGGCCCCCACGGGGGCCGAGGGCGCCACCGGCACCGGCTCCTCGCCCTGCCCCGCCACCGAGCAGACGGGGCAGCCGGGGCGGGAGACGACCGGGCGGTCGGAGTAGGTGAAGGTGGCCAGCTCGGTGCGCCGCGCGTCCCCGGGCAGGTGGGTGACGGTGGCGCGGGCGATGAGGGCGGCCACGGCCCGGGCGGCCAGACCGACGATGATGTCGTGGCGGGCGGCCTCGGGGCGCGGGCCGATCTCGGGCTCGTCGGCGCAGGCGCAGGCCAGGCAGGGTGAGAAGGCCTCATCGACGTAGGGGCCGACCGTCACCGCCTCCTGCTCGGCGCGCACCCGCAGCAGCGCGATGCCCTCCTCGCGGCAGCGGCGCGCCACCTCCGGGGAGCGGGCCGCGGACTCGGCGGTCTCGATGAGGACGGTGAGGGTGTCCCCGCGGCGGGGGGCGCTGTCGAGCCGCACCTCGGGCAGGGTGGGCTCCAGGGCGGCGACCATCTCCCCGGCCAGCTCGGCGTCCCCGACGACGGCGACCCGGGCGGCGGCCAGGCGGCGGGCGGCGTCCTGCCAGGAGTCGTTGACGCCGGTGGAGTCGCCCAGGCGGGAGAGCAGCCGCGCCAGCTCGGGCGCCGGATCCCCGGGGGCGGGCTCGGTGTCGCCCTCCTCGACGATGCCGCCGGTCCACAGCAGGGAGACGGCCTCGAAGGCGGCCTGGGGGCCGACGCCGGTGACCTCGCCGATCTCCTCGAGGGTGCGGGTGCCGTCGCAGGCCTGGAGCAGGGGGCCCATGTGCTCGCGGGCGAAAGCCCCACCCAGGACCTGGCTCTTGCGGGCGCCGTCGATGATCCAGCCGGTCTCCTCGGGCCGGGCGCGCAGCCCCAGGCGGACCACGGGCCGGCGGGGGATGCGGAACTGCAGGTCACGGCGGGCGGCGCGGCCGACGTCGCCGGCGCGCATGACGGAGCCTGTGGCGTCCCCGGCCATCTCAGGCCACCTCCTCACGTCGCCCGGGCAGGAGGGCCGCGAGCGCGGGCAGGCCGTCGCGGCGCCTCTCGTAGCGTCCCGAGCAGGTCTCGCAGCGGTCCACGGCCACGGTCGGCGAGCAGGTGGTGATGCCGGAGACGAGGTCGATGGTCCACACCCGGCCGCCGATCGGGGCGACGTCGTCGGCGCCCTCCAGGGCCGGGTCCTGGGGGCCGGGGGCGTCGAGGGTCTGCAGGGCCAGGGAGATGAGGCCGGCGCCCAGGAGCACGTGGTGGTGGCCGTAGGCCTGCTCCAGCGGGCCGTGCTCGGAGACGACCTCCGGGGGCAGGGGGCGGTAGCCGTGCTGGCGGCGGCGCCGGTCGTAGCAGCGGTAGCAGGCACTGCGGCCGGGGACCACGAGCGGCCCGCAGCGCAGCTCGGTGGGGAAGAGCTCCAGGCCCAGGGAGGGCATGGACCGGGTGAAGGACAGGGTGTCGAGGTCCTCGCGCAGGCCGGACTGGTCGGGGTCGGCGATGAGGACCGCGCGGTCGGCGTAGGGGATGTAGGCGCTGACCAGCCCGTGGTCGACCGGGATGATGACGTCGCTGGGCCCGGCCAGACGCGAGGCGACGGCGCGCGCGAACCCGCCCTGGGGCAGGTAGGCCGTCACCGGCCCCGTGGGGGCCTGCGGCGCCGGGTGCTGTTCCGGCTGCGCGTCCGGTGCGGGCGGCGTCGTGCTCATGTCGGGTCGGGGCTCCTGGGTGTCGGTCGGTGAGGCGGTCGCTGACGTGGACGGTGGTGCGGACATCGGGCTCAGGCGAAGGGCTGGCGGACGGGGTTGATCCCCGCCTCGTCGTGGACGGTCAGGCCCATCGCCCGGGGCGCCTGGTAGAGACGGGGCGTGGCCAGGTAGCGGGCGTGGTGGCTGAAGGACAGGGGCATGGCCTCGGGGATGAGGGCCTTGATGACGTGCATGCCGACCTGGCGGGCCTCGTCGGTGGTGATGTCGACGACGATCGCCTCGGCGCCGGCCCGCTCCAGGTTGGTGACGACCTGCTCGAGCGGGTCGGGGCCGGCACTGCCGTCGCTGCCGCCAGGGCCGGCACTGCCGCCTGCCCCGGGCCTGGACGCCGGGAGGGTACCGATCTCATCGAGGGCGTGGACGGGCCGCTCCCCCTCCAGGAGGAAGTCGAAGACGTGGCGCATGGACAGCTCGGCGTCGGCCAGGGCGCCACCGACGACGGTGAGGTCCTGCCCCTTGATCTCCTGGGCGCGCGGACCGCGGGCGTGGCTGCGCAGGGCGATGCGCAGGGAGGCGAGCTCGCGGTAGATCTTGGCCAGCGCCCGCTGCGGGTCGATGTCGCAGGTGGCGGCCACCACCTGGGCCAGCTCGGGGTCGACCTGGGAGGTCTGGACGGCGTAGAGGGTGGGGACGCCGTAGTCGGTGGTGGCGTCGAACAGATGGGTCTCCAGCTCGGTGGAGGTGCCGACCCGGTGGTACTCGGCGGCGGCCTCCCCCAGGGTGGAGGGGTCGACGGCGACCGCGGGCAGGCGCAGGCGCTGGAGCCAGGTCAGGGCGATGGAGTCGCGCTCGATGACCTCGAGCAGGCCACCCAGGACCGCCTCGCGCAGGTCGGAGTGCGCGGCGGTGCCGGTGGAGATGGGGTTGACGAACTGCTCGGAGGGGGTGCGTACCGGGAAGTTGAGGTACGTCAGCACCGCTGGGACGAAGACCTCACGGCCGCGGGTCAGGGACCAGCCGCGCACCCAACGCAGGGGGACGCGGGGGTCTGAGGCGATGAGCCCGCAGTCGGGGTCGGCCAGCTCGGTGGCCGAGCACGCCGGCCAGCGCTCCGGTCCGATCGCGGCCTCGCCGAGACCGGCGGGGGTGTCCCACACCAGCTCCTCCTCCGTCCATGAGCAGCTGGAGTAGCGCTCCATCGTCTCCACAATCGCGATGTGTCTGGCGCGATCGGCGTCGATGGCCCCGCCGGCCCCGTCGAAGTTGCCCGCCTCGGCACGGTGATTCCAGGTGCGCTGTGACCTCAGCGCCTCAGAGGGATCACCCAGAAGACCGGTCCAGATCGCGAAGACCGGCTCTCCGGCCGCTTGGGGCAGCTCGGTGGAACGGGAAACCAGGCCGAAGGGAGACTCGAGTGACGCAGCACGAGCCAGTGATGGCGCGACGCCCTCAATGAGCGCAGAGCGATACACGGACCCTCCTTCCTGGGAACGACAGAGGAGGCACACTTGGGGAAGTGCCGTTGGCCATGAGCCTGCCGGAATCCGACGGGGCCTCGCATCGCCCTTTGATCTATTGCTTTCCTCGCCGTTTGGATGGCTCCCTCCACCTTTTGTCGGGGCGCGTCTGAGGGTGTTTACACGGCGATCATCTTTTTTCAGGTAGTTTGTTCACTGTTCCCAGCAGACCGCGCCCCCCACTGATCGCGGACTGCACACATCTGCCCAAGGAGACTCATGTCTTCCCAGATTTCTCCCGATTGTGTCGGCCTGGCCCTGGTCGACGACGACGCGATGGCCCTGGCCCATCTGGAGTCCTATTTCTCCGACGTCGAGGACTTCACGATCCTCACCGCAACGCGCTCACCTCGCGCCGTCCTGCGATTTGTGCAGTCCCATCAGGTCGACGTCCTCATCACCGATGTCCACATGGAGCACATGGACGGCGTGGAGATGACCAGGGAGGTGCTCCGCCTCTCGCCGTCGACCCGGGTCATTCTGCTGACCACGGTGGACACCGACGAGGACCTCCTGCAGGGCCTGGGAGCCGGGGCCAGCGGCTTCCTGCTCAAGAGCGCACCGGCTGAGGAGATCATCGCGGCGGTGCGCACGGTCCACTCAGGGGCGAAGGTCGTGGCCCCGACGCCAACGACGCGCCTGATCAACTACGCCCTGGCCTCCGTACGCGGCGCGGACGGCAGCGTCCACCTCTCGCAGCGGGAGCGCGACGTGCTCCGCCTCCTGTGCGAGGGGGCCTCGAACCGCAAGATCGCCTCCCTGCTGGCGATCGCCGAGGCGACGGTCAAGTCCCACATCACCGGCCTGTTCCACAAGACCGGGACGGTCTCACGCCTGGAGATCGTGGTGTGGGCCTTCAAGCACGGCTACGCCTCCAACAGCCCCATCACCATCCCGGCCGCCGGCGCCCCGAGCGCCTCAACCCCGGGCTCCGCCGCACCCTGAGGCGCGACCACTCCCTGGGACCGCGCCCCCGCCCCCTTGCGTCTCAGCCGTTGAGGGCCCGGATGACGATGAACAGCAGGGCGAAGAGGATCCAGCCAATGATCTTGGCCGGGCTCGTGCTGGACGGCGACGACGGGGCCGACCTCCTGGCGCTGCGCGAGGAGGCCGGGGCGTTGTAGCGCCCCACCCCGAAGGAGGCGCCGGGGATCCCCGGTGCACCGGAGGGCGGCGGAGGTGCGGACGGCAGGCCACCACCGGCCGGCGCCCCTCTCACGGCCCAGGGGTCGGCCTCCACCCGGCCCGGGGCGGCTCCGACAGGCCCGGCAATCCCGACCGGCCCGGCGATCCCCGGCACCGGGTAGGGCGCCGCGGGCGCGAAGCGTCCGGGCGGCATCGGGGCCGGGGGCGCAGGCATCGTCACCGCCGGCCGCTGCGGAGGCGGGGCGGGGGCCTGCGTAGCCCGGGCCGCGGCTGTGCGCGAGGCGGTACGGGCCGGAGCGGTATGGGCGGAGGCGGTGTGCGGCCTGGCCGTACGCCGGCTCGACGGCGCCCGTCGCCCACCCTTGCCGTTGCGAGCAGCCGCACCGGTGGGCTCGGTGGGATCGGCGTCGGCGGGTTGGTGGCCCGAGCCGTCGTCGTCGAAGAGCGGTGAGCCCATGAGCGGGTCACCCAGGACGGAGCCGAAGGGGTCCTCACCCAGGCCGATGTCGGAGGGCTCCCAGCCCGTGGGCGCCAGAGACACAGCATCATCCGCGTCGTCAGCGCTGCCAGAGCCGCCCGTCCGAGCCACCGCGGCCTCGGGACCGCGGCGCCCGGAGCCGGCGGAGGCTCCCCCCATACGGCTCACCCAGGCGCGCAGCTCCGGGGAGCAGCCCGGATTGTCCGCGATGACGCCGCGCAGGTCGGGACGGTTGCCGGCCAGCACCATGAGTCGCCCGGCACCCGCCCTGGGGTCCCGGGCGAGCTGGAGATCGGGGTCATCTGGCGTCCGGGGCACCGCGTCGGGGTCGGCGGGGCCGGGGGCGGCATGGGCAACGGCGGTCATGACACGAGCATCCCACGTCACCCTCCGCCATGTGCCGGATCCGCGCCCATCCAGCCGGTCGCCGCCAACCATATACCCCTCCGGGGTATTTGACACCCCTACCCCCTAGGGGTATGGTCGATCCCGACCGAGACAACGGAGGAGAGATGGCCGGCTACACCGGATCCAAGGAGGACTACCTCAAGCGCCTGCGCCGCATCGAGGGGCAGGTACGGGGCATCTCCCGCATGGTTGAGGAGGACGTCTACTGCATCGACGTCCTCACCCAGATCTCCGCCGCCACCAAGGCCCTTCAGGCCGTCAGCCTCGGCCTGCTGGAGGACCACATGAGCCACTGCGTCCTGCACGCCGCCCAGGCGGGTGACGAGGAGGGCACCGCCAAGATCCGCGAGGCCTCCGACGCGATCGCCCGGCTCGTGCGGTCCTGAGCACCACGGTCCGCTCCACGGCGGACCATCTGGTTTCCGATCCGATCCACCCATTTTCCGCACACGCCTCCCAAGGAGTGAGAGATGACTGAGTTCACCGCCGACGGTATCGACCGCACCACCACCCTCAAGGTCTCCGGACTCACCTGCGGCCACTGCGTCGCCCACGTCACCGAGGAGCTCGAGGCGCTCGACGGCGTCAAGGACGTCGCCGTCCTGCTCAACAAGGGCGGGCAGTCCACCGTCACCGTGCTCTCCGATATCCGCCTCGACGACGCCGCCCTGGCCGAGGCCATCGACGAGGCCGGGGACTACACCCTCGACGCCGTCGAGCGCGACGACCGCGAGCGCTGAGCCCGGGAGAGTCCCCGTCGACGCCCGAGACCCGGGTGCCGACGGGCGGCAGCGGACGCCAGCAGACAGCACCGGACGGCACTGGACGACAACGGACACAGGAGGCTCCCATGAGTACGACCAGCCAGGAACTCGACGGGCAGCTGCGCACCGTCAACCTCTCCATCGGGGGCATGACCTGCGCCAGCTGCGTGGCCCGAGTGGAGAAGAAGCTGAACAAGCTCGACGGCGTGAGCGCCTCGGTCAACCTCGCCACTGAGTCGGCCCGCATCACCGCCCCGAGCGCGGTGAGCGTCGATGACCTCCTGGCCACGGTCGCCCGCGCCGGCTACACCGGCGCCCTGCTGGACACCGCCTCACCAGATGAGTCGGCGCAATCGGAGACGGCGCCGGCCGGGGAGCCCGCGTCGGCGACGTCGGCGGCACCGGCGTCAGGACCGTCCGTTCCCGGTTCGGCCGGGGGTGGACGCGGCGCCAAGGGCACAGGCGGCCGCGCGACGCTGTCCATGGCGGCCGCGGCGCCGGCCACGCGCCCCGGCGCCCTCGCCGGCACGAACGGCCCCGCCGGCACCTCCCCCCGCTCCGCCTCCGGGAGCGGCGCAAAGTCCCTGGGCGCCTCGCATATGGAGCGAGCCGCCGACCTGCGGCTGCGGCTCATCTACTGCCTCATCCTGTCGGTGCCGATCATGGCGATCTCCATGGTGCCGGCCCTCCAGCTGCCGGGCTGGCAGTGGACGGTGGCGCTCATGGCGCTGCCGGTGGCGGTCTGGGGGGCCTGGCCCTTCCACAAGGCGGCCTTCCGGGCGCTGCGCCACGGGGCCTTCACGATGGACACGCTCGTGTCCCTCGGGGTGATCGCCGCGACCGGCTGGAGCCTGTGGGCGCTGGTGCTCGGCGGGGCCGGGCACATCGGCATGCGGATGAGCATGGAGCTGCTGCCCCGCTCCCAGGGGCATGCCGCCCACATGTACTTCGAGTCGGCCGCCTGGGTGACCACCTTCCTCCTGGCGGGCCGCTACGCGGAGGCGCGTGCCAAGTACCGCTCCGGCGACGCACTGCGCGCCCTGCTGGAGCTGGGCGCCAAGGAGGTGACCCGAGTCGTCCTCACCTCGCCGTCGGGCAGCCGCGACGCCGTCGACGTCCTGGACGAGGACGGCTCGCCGCGCGCGGAGGCCACCCGCACCGAGGAGCGCATCAGTATTGAGGACCTGGCGGCCGGGGATCTGTTCCTCGTGCGGCCGGGTGAGAAGGTGGCCGCCGACGGCGTCGTCGTCGAGGGCCGCTCGGCCGTGGACGCCTCGCTGCTCACCGGGGAGTCCGTGCCCACCGAGGTCGAGGCTGGACAGACCGTCACCGGGGCGACCGTCAACACCTCCGGCGTCCTGCTGGTGCGGGCCACGGCCGTGGGCGAGGGGACGACGCTGGCGCGGATCGGCCGGATGGTGACGGCCGCGCAGGCGGGCAAGGCCCCCGTCCAGCGCCTGGCGGACCGGATCTCGGGGGTGTTCGTGCCCATCGTCCTGGCGCTGTCCGCCGCGACCCTGGCGGGGTGGCTGCTCACCGGGCACAGCCCGCAGGCGGCCTTCACCGCGGCGGTGGCCGTGCTCGTCATCGCCTGCCCCTGCGCGCTGGGGCTGGCCACGCCGACGGCGCTGCTGGTCGGTTCGGGCCGGGCCGCCCAGCTGGGCGTGGTCATCAAGGGCCCGGAGGTGCTGGAGTCGACGCGGGCGCTGGACACGATGGTCATGGACAAGACCGGCACCGTCACCCAGGGGCGCATGAGCCTGGACGTCGAGGCCTGCCGGGAAGTGGGCGCCGGCGCAGGTACCGGAGCTGCGGGCCTGGCCCCGCTCGGGGAGGAGGCGCTGCGCCTGGCGGGGGCGGTCGAGTCCGCCTCGGAGCACCCGGTGGCCACAGCCATCACGGCAGCCGCCCGCGAGCGATTGGGCGACCTGCCGACGCCGGCCGACTTCTCCAACCACGAGGGCCGGGGCGTCTCCGCCACCGTGGAGGGGCGCCGGGTCGCGGTGGGCCGGCCGGGCTGGCTCGCCGGCGAGATGGGCGCCGAGGTTCCCGAGGCGGTGCGCTCCGCCGTGGAGGAGGCCCAGGACTCCGGGGCGACCGCCGTCGTCCTGGCCGTGGGCGGGGCCGGTGAGGCCGCGAACCTTGAGACCGAGGCGCCTGACGGGGCCGCCGCGGACAGCACCGCTGACGCCTCCGCCGACGCCGGCGCGACGGCCCCTGATACGCAGCCACTGAAGGCCATGGCGGTTCTCGTGGTGCGGGACACGGTGCGGCCCTCCTCGCGGGAGGCGGTGGCGGCACTGCGCGAGCTGGGGATCCGGCCGGTGCTGCTGACCGGGGACAACACCCGGGCCGCTGAGCACGTGGCGGCCCAGGTGGGGATCGAGGCCGCCGACGTGCGCGCCGAGGTGCTGCCCGCCGACAAGCGCGACGTCGTCGCCGACCTGCAGGCCCAGGGCGCGGTGGTCGGCATGGTGGGTGACGGGGTCAACGACGCCGCCGCCCTGGCTCAGGCCGGCACGCAGGGCCTGGGCTTCGCCATGGGCTCGGGGGCGGACGTGGCCATTGAGGCCGCCGACATCACCCTGGTGCGCACGGACCTGGATGCGGTGGTGGCGGCGGTGCGGGTGTCGCGGGCGACCCTGCGGATCATCCGTCAGAACCTGTTCTGGGCCTTCGCCTACAACGTGGCCGCGATCCCGCTGGCGGCCGCCGGGCTGCTCAACCCGATGATCGCGGGGGCCGCCATGGCCGCCTCCAGCGTCATCGTGGTCACCAACTCCCTGCGCCTGCGCCGCGCCGGCTGATCGGTGGCTGGTGGCGGGGGCAACGCGTCGCCGGGTGGCGCCGGCGGCGGCGCTCCCGCTATGCTCACAGCCATGACGACTCTTTCGCCCCAGGCCCGCGCGATGATGGTGCGCACCCTTGGCGAGGGTCGAATGTGCATGCGCTGACAGCGCCAGCCGTCGCTGTCTGACACATAACGGTGAGAGTCCGAGCCGCCCGAGACCGGCTCGTCGCACTCCGCGGAGGCCCACCGCCCCCGTGTTCATCCCTCCAGTCACCCGCCACCTCGGCCGGCCCGCGCGCCGGCCACCCCTGAGCCCGACGCCGCAGCAGCGTCTTGCGCCCTCGCGCGTCACCGCCATCAGGGCACCCGAGAGGACCTCCTGTCATGCACACCCGCCTCACCCCCGTCTCCAGCTCCGCCGACTCCACTGACTCCGCCTGTCCGGCCCGCCCCGACCTCACAGCCCCCCACGCACCTGCCGCCTCCTCCCCCGCGGCCACCTTCTTCACCGCCCCCGCCGTCGACCCGGCCGTCTTCGACGCGGTCCCCGACCGCCGCGGCACGGCCAGCCTCAAGTGGGACTCCGCCGTCAAGCGCGGCCGCCCCGAGGACGTCCTGCCCCTGTGGGTGGCGGACATGGACCACGCCACCGCGCCGGCGGTCACCAGTGCCCTGCTGTGGCGCACCCGCCACGGCATCTTCGGCTACTCCGAGCCCGACGAGGCCTATCGGACGGCCCTGACCGGCTGGTTCTCCCGACGCTACGGCTGGCAGGTGGAGGCCGAGTGGAACACCGTGACCCCGGGCGTCGTGCCGGCTCTGGCCCTGGCGGTACGGGCCCTGACCGCACCGGGTGAGACGGTCCTCATCGAGGAGCCCGTCTACTACCCCTTCCGCGACGTCGTCGAGGTCAACGAGCGCACCGTGGCCGCCGTCCCCCTCGTGCGTGACGCCGACGGCGTCTACCGCCGCGACCTGGCCGCCCTGGAGGAGACCATCGAGGCGACCGGTGCGCGCCTGCTGCTCCTGTGCAATCCGCACAACCCGGTGGGCCGGGTCTGGAGCCGGGAGGAGCTCGCCGCGCTGGAGGAGGTCACGGCGCGCCACGGCGTCGTCGTCGTGGCCGATGAGATTCACGCGGACCTGGCCCTGCCGGGTTTCGCGACGACGCCCTTCGCCTCCCTGAGCGAGGCGGCCGCCGCCCACACGATCACCTGCACCTCGCCGTCGAAGTCCTTCAACCTCGCCGGTCTGCAGGTCGCCAACATCCTCATCTCCGATGCCCGCCTGCGCAGGGCCTTCCGCCGCGAGCTGGCCACCACCGGCTACTCCCAGCCCAATACCCTGGGCCTGACGGCCTGCCGGGCCGCCTACGAGAGCGGGGACGCCTGGCTGGACGCCCTGCGCGAGCACATCGCGGCCGCCCGGGCCCATGTCGAGGCGCGCCTGGAGCGGATCGAGGGGATCGAGGCCGCCCCCTGCGAGGGCACCTACCTGCTGTGGCTGGACTGCTCGGGATTCCTGAAGGCCGCCGGGCTCGAGCCCGAGCAGCTCGACGAGGTCATGCTCAACGAGGCCGGGCTCTGGCTCGACGACGGCCGGATCTTCGGGGCCGGCGGTGAGGGCTTCACCCGCATCAACGTCGCCTGCCCCCGCGCCACCCTCGACGCCGCCCTGGACCGGTTGGAGACGGCCGTCGCCGCCGTGACCGCCCGTGCCGCCGAACGGGCCGGGCAGGGACCCGCCGCCCTGTCCGCCTGAGCCGGCTCGCCCGGACCGCACCAAGGGTGCCGTCCCGCAGGCGTCCGGTCACCGGTCACCGGCCGCGCCGCCGTCGACCGTCAGTCATCATGTCTTCCCGCCGCTGCCCCGCCCATGAGGAGAAACCGCTCATGACCAGTCCGTCCGCGCCCCAGCCCACTGCTCAGACCGAGTGTTCCCAGCCGCCGGCCGCCCGCACCTTCCCCGTCCACCACCACCCGACGTCGTCGGCCCCGGACCCGCAGCTCCGCCTGGAGACGCTGCTGGTGCGCTCAGGCACCGGGACCGACCCGGCCACGGGTGCGATCACGACGCCGATCCACCTGTCGACCGCCTACGGCCACCCGGGCCTGGGCGAGTCGACGGGCTACGACTACACGCGCACGGCCAGCCCTACCCGAGACGTCCTCCAGGATGCCCTGGCCCGCCTGGAGGGCGGGACGGCGGCCTTCGCCCTGTCCTCGGGGATGGCGGCCCTGGAGCTGGTGACCCGCACGCTGGCGCCGCACGGCAGCCGGATCGTGGCGCTGCGGGACCTGTACGGCGGCTCCTTCCGCTTCCTGGAGGTCCTGGCCGAGGAGGGGGCGGCGCGCGTCGACTTCGTCCTGGGCCTGGAGGGGCTGCGCGGCGCCCTGGCCGACCCGGCCGACCTGGTCATCATCGAGACCCCCACGAACCCGATGATGGAGGAGATCTCCATCCCCGAGGCGGCCGAGCTGGCCCACGCCGCCGGGGCGAGGCTGGTCGTGGACAACACCTTCTACACCCCGGTGGTGCAGCGGCCCCTGGAGCTGGGGGCCGACGTCGTCGTCCACTCGGGCACGAAGTACCTGGGCGGGCACAACGACGTCATGGCGGGTGTGGCCGTGGTGGCCGACGACGCCCTGGCCGAGCGACTGAACTACCGGCTCAACACGACCGGGGCGACGCTGGGTCCCTTCGACTGCTTCCTGCTGCTGCGCGGGCTGAAGACCCTGGCACTGCGCATGGAGCGTCACGAGGCCAACGCCACCGCGATCGCACAGTTCCTGCGCTCGAGCCCCTACGTGACGCGGGTGCTCTACCCGGGGCACTCGGGCATGGTGAGCTTCGATCTGGCCGAGTCGGTGGACGTGGCCCGCTTCCTGGCCTCGGTGCGGGTGTTCACCTTCGCCGAGTCCCTGGGCGGCGTGGAGTCGCTGGTGACGTGCCCGTCGGTGCAGACGCACGCGGACGTTCCCGTTGAGGTGCGCGCCTCCTACGGGCTGACCGACCGGCTCATGCGCCTGAGCGTCGGCATCGAGCACGTCGACGACCTCATCGCGGACCTGGCCCAGGCCTTCGAGGCCGCCCACACCTGAGCGCAGGCTGAGCCGGAGCACTGAGGGCGGAGGGTGCAGGGTCGGGCTACCCCGACATCAATCAACCAGTCTTCCGTATGGTTCATATTCGACGAAGACATGAGAATCGTGGGCATGAGACACCTACGAACTTCCCCGCCATCGCGCGCCACCTCACGCCTGACCGTCCTCACCCTGCTCGGTACGCTCACCGCCTGCAGCATGCTCGCCACGAGTGTCACAGCCGTCGCGAGCCCGACCGCGCAGGGCTCCCAGCCGACCGGCGTCGTCCTGGACAACAGCACGAATGCCGCGAGTACCAGCCCGTCTCAGAGCACCAGCAGCAACAGCTCCAACGGTTCTTCGAAGGGCTCCGGTGGCTCTACCGGGGCCACCGGGTCCACCGGGGCGAAGGTCCCCAAGGGTCTGGAGTCCTTCTACCGTCAGAAACTCACCTGGACCGACTGCCCCGACGGCGCCACCGGCACCGCCTTCCAGTGCGCGACCGTGACCGTGCCCCTGGACTACGACCACCCGCAGGGCAAGACCATCACGGTGGCCCTCAAGAAGCTACCCTCGACCAGCCCCTCCCCTCGGGGCTCGGTCTTCCTCAACCCCGGAGGCCCCGGGGGAAGCGGCATCTCCCTCATCAATATCCACGCCGGGCTCTACAAGACCGGCGGCATGTCGGGAGTCCTGGCGAACTATGACGTCATCGGCTTCGACCCACGCGGCATCGGCCAGTCCACCCCCATCACCTGCTGGTCCCCCGAGGACGTTCAGGCGATTGTGGACGGGCGGGCCCAAGCACCCTCCCAGCTGACACCGGGCAGCGCCGGCGACATCGTCGCGAAGGGCTCGCGCGATGCCGCCACCTGCCAGAAGTACACGGAGGTCCCCGAGATCCTGGACCATATGGACACCCGTTCGGTGGCTCGCGACATGGATGTCATGCGTGCCCTGGTCGGAGACCAGGACCTCAACTACCTCGGGTACTCCTACGGCACCTACCTGGGAGCCGTGTACACCGAGCTCTTCCCGGACAACGTCGGGCGCGTCGTCCTGGACAGCGCCATGGACCCCACCCTGTCCCGGCAGGGGTCCTTCGAGGGCGATGCGGCAGCCGAGGAGCAGACGCTGCGCACCTACATCGAGTCTCAGCAGGGTCAGGCCGGATTCCCCCTGAACGGCTCGACCGATGAGGCCGTCACCCGGCTCGCCGCCTTCCTCGACGGCCTGGACGCCAATCCGCTGACCGTCTCCGACGGCGCAGACTCCCTGAACCGGGCCGAGGCCACCAATGCGATCAAGGAGCTCGTCGTCGCCTCACCCGATAAGTGGCCGCTGCTCAACGAGGGACTGACCCAGGCCATGAACGCGCACGACGGCACCGCTCTGATGAAGAATGCCGGGTTCCTCCCGGGCGAGGGAGGGCCGACGGCGACCGAGGCGCAGATCGTTGAGCATCTTCGGTCCGTGTACGGCTTCGCGGCCAACCGGTGCCTCGACTTCCCCGACACCGGGAACCAGGCGAGCTGGGATGCGGCACTGGCCTCCTACCGCCGCGACTACCCGGTCTTCCACAGCCTGGTGCCCCAGCACAACGCCTACTGCCACGGCTGGGGGCACACCGGTAAGACTGAGCCCGTCGACGTCGACGTCGACGCCACGAACCCGGTGCTCGTCGTCGGCATCCTGCACGACCCGGCCACCCCCTACCCATGGTCCAAGGCGCTGGTGTCGAGGCTCCGCAACAGTCATCTGCTGAGCGTCGACATGTACGGCCACGGCGCTACCGGCTTCAATGCCTGCGCGACCGCGAAGGTGAATGACTACTTCGTCAAGGGAGCGCTTCCCTCCGACGGCGAGGTCTGCGCGGCGAACCCGGAGCCCCGGGCCGAAGAGCGGGCTCCGGCTGGAGTTGGGACGCCGGCAGGAGTGGCAACACTGGCCGGAGTGGCTCGTCCGGTCGGATTGAGGGCCGGCTGACAGGCTGAGTGAGCCACGCCGTCGGGGCCGGGGAGTGCCAGACATGGAAAACACCCCGGCTCCGACTGTTCAGCCGATGACGGGGTGTTGGTGCGCCCGAAGGGATTCGAACCCCCAACCTTCTGATCCGTAGTCAGATGCTCTATCCGTTGAGCTACAGGCGCATGTCGTTGCCGACGGGAAGAACATTACTCAGCGTCCACCCAGGGGACAAATCCAATCCCCGTGAGGATGGGCACAGGGCCGGAGTCCCGCCGACGACGGGGCTCCGGCCCTGTGTGCTGTAACGGCTGCGGTGCTCACCTTCGAGCCGCTGGAGCTCTATCCGACGCTGGCGCCTCCAGCATTGATCGTCCAACCAAGCGCACCCAGCACGACGACGAGGAGGCCGCTCAGGACGGCACCGATGACCGCCCAGATGAGAGTGGCCTTGGCCCAGTTCCTCTTGCTGGCGGAGTGGCCGCCGCCGAAGACGAGCATCAGCAGCCAGACGAGGTTGACGACGGGGATGGCCATGAGGAACAGCGTCAGCATCCAGCTGCCCACGGAGTCCACGCGCTCGGAGTCCTCGGACCGCGCTGCTGCCAGCGCTCCGCCTTCCGCCGGCCGATCGAAGGGCGAGCCCGCTGCGGGAGGAACCATGTCGGAGAAGGATGGGGCCTGCCCGGCCGCGGCGTCGGAGGAGGGGGCCGAGCCCCACTGGGGCGCCGAGCTCTGCGACGGGAAGGCTGAGGAGGACGACGGCGCGGACTGGGCAACTGCCTGAGTCGCAGCGGGGACGAAGGCCTCCGTGGCCTGCTCGGCCTCAGCGCGCGCGGTCGCCGTGGGGAAGACCGAGGACATGCCGACCTCGCCATCCTGACGCCCACCACTGAAGGGGTGCGAGTGCGGGGCGGGCTGCTGGGCGAAGGGGTGCTGGTCCGACAGGCCCGCCGGCTGGGCCTGCGGCTGCTGACCCGGCCAGTGCGGGGTCTCCCGACTCGCCTCGGCGCCTGGAGCCGCACCGGCGACGGGGGCTGAGGATGTGCCCGGAGCCGAGGGGATCCCGGGGGCGGACTGGGCGAAGGGCGACGACGCGGGTGCGGCGCCGTCGGCAGCGGTGGACCCACCCCAGGCGGGCTGCGCCGGCGGGTTGTAGGGCGCCGGTTGGGCGGCCCCGCTCTGCTGAGCGAAGGGGCTGGCCTGAGCGTAGGGGTCAGCCGGTGCCGCACCGGGCTGAGCAGTACCGAGGCCGCCGCTGCCGGCCGAGTCGGACTGGCCGAACTGGGTCGACGGGTTGTAGGGCGCCGGTTGGGTGACCCCGCCCTGCTGGGCGTAGGGGTTGGCCTGGATGTAGGGATCAACGGGCGCTGCACCAGGCTGGGCGGCCGCCTGCGCACCTGTGGAGAAGGCGCGCGTCTGCTCCTCTGGGGGCGGCCCGGCGGGCAGGTCGGGCTGCGCCGGGCGCCACGATCCGGCCTGGGCGCCGGGAGCCGCACCAGGGACGGCACCGGGTGCCTGCCCCGGAGCCTGCTGCTCGGCGCGCGCGGCGTCGAGCATGTCCTGGTTGATGAGGACGGTCCGGGCGTTGAACTCGTCGCCCTGATCGGGGCGGGGCGAGCCGGAGGTCGGCGGCTGGGTTGCGTCGTGGTCAGACATGAGGTCCCTCTCAGTCGAGTACAGCATCACGCTATCCCGGATCCGCGCCGGAAGACACACAGGCACCCCGATCGGCCAGAGGCGAACGCCCTGACCGCCGGGCCGACTCGAGAGCCCGGCAATCCGTTGGGGAGTTGCGCGGCGGCCGCGACGAGCGCTCCGGCAACGACGAAGCCCCGGCGCGCTGCTGCACACCGGGGCTCTCGCTGTGGCGGAGATGGGGAGATTCGAACTCCCGAGGGGCTTCCACCCCAACCTCCTTAGCAGGGAGGCGCACTAGGCCACTATGCGACATCTCCATCGCCTTCCCACGGCTCCGCCGCAGGACGCACGGGCAGCCTACCGGGAGGATGCCGCGTGAGCAAACCGCCGAAGACACGGTGCGGGCGCCTCAAGGCGAGGCAACGCGGCCGCCGACTGCGTAGGTGTCCTGGAGCCCTCGTTCACGGCCCGGGGCCGCGGATTTCCAGGCCCCGCGTGCCTGCGCCACCCGGGTCCATAATGTCGATGAATGTCTGTGGAAGTACGTCGTGAGGCGAGGAGGAGCGAGGATGGCGGAGAGCGGGCAGACGGATGCGCGGGTCGCGGAGTTCATCACCGATCTGCGTCAGGCCCTGGCGGAGGCGGGCGACCCTGCCCGCGCCGAGCAGCAGCGGGCGTACCTGAAGTCCGAGATGGCAATGTACGGCGTCGGGGTCCCGGACACGCGGCGCCTCGCGCAACGGATCGCCGCCGCCCACAGCGACGTGTGGACTGAGGCCGCCACCTGGGAGGCGGCACTGCGGCGCCTGTGGGATGGGGCGGTTCGCCGCGAGGAGCGCTATGCGGCGCTGGCCGTCATCCGCGCCAAGCTCTCCGCTTCGCATGCCGGACGCATGGAGTCCTTGGTGCTCTACGAGCACTTTCTGCGCACGGGGCAGTGGTGGGATCTGGTCGATGAGACCTCCCACGCCGTCGGGCTGGTGGTGCGTGAGCATCCGGCTGCGGCGGCCCGCATGCGCGTGTGGGCCACCGACCCGGACATGTGGGTGCGGCGCAGCGCCATCCTCTGCCAGCTCCAGCACAAGGCCGACACGGACCTCGACCTGCTCACCAATGTCATCGAGGTCAACCAGGAGGACCCGGAGTTCTTCATCCGCAAGGCCATCGGCTGGGCGCTGCGCGACTACGCACGCACGGACGGCGACTGGGTGCGCGCCTTCGTCCAGGCGCATCCGGCCCTGTCCCCACTCAGCCGACGAGAGGCCCTCAAGCGCCTGTGATGGCTGGGGCGACCTCCGGCGGGGCATGCGGCGGGCCGCGCAGTGCTCTGCCGCTCCTCGCCGTCGGGGCACGTGCGAGCGTGCTGCCTCAGCCGCACGCCATCAGTTCCCATCGGCACGGTACCGCTCACGCATGCGGTCCACGTAGTCGAGGAGGTCCTGTCGCAGGCGCTTGGGGGTGATGACGCAGGCATCCGGACCGAGTCGAAGCAGAATCGTCATGGCATGCAGGTGATCCATGAATTCCAGCTGGAGACAGGTCCATCCATCATCTCCGGAAGGTTCGCCATCTGCATCGGTCGTCGCTGCGCGCAACGTCCACTCCTGCACATCACTCCAACGCTCGTCCCGCACCCAGACAGTGGCTGTGATCGCCTCGAACCTTTCAAGAAACTCCTCACGCTGTTTCCGCCATGCCGCGGCCATATCGAAGCCGGAGTCGTCAACACACTCCTCAGCGAGTACATCAGCCTCTTCGATCCGAGAGAGCCTGGTGAAGCGAACCTCGGTGCCGTGTGAGGCGCACAGGTACCAGCTGCGACCAGCGGCAACTATTCCGTGCGGATCGACGACTTCCTGCGTCGTCGTCCTCGACTTGTGACGGAAGACCATACGCAGTCGATGGCGCGTCAAGACCGCTTCCTGAACAGCTTGGAAGACGGCGTCGGCCCGCTCGCTCTCGGGAAGGGGAAGCCACCCTTGAGGATCGACCACGACGCGCGAGGCAATGCCAATGGACCGGCTTCGATGGCTGTCGGGCACGGCGGCGAGCAGTTTGCGAGACGCGGAGGCGAGAGCGTCGCCAAGGCCCAGTGGCGCAGCACCCCAGCTGGTGAGACCTGCGAAGAGAGCCCGGCTCTCCTCACGGTTCAGTCCCGTCACATCAATGCGAAAGCCGGGGTCGATTCTCACTCCCCCATGAGGTCCTCGCTCGCACCATACGGGCACGCCCGCAGCCGACAGCGCCTCAACGTCCCGCAGCACGGTGCGCCGTGAGACCTCCAGCCGCTGAGCCAGATCCGAGGCGGACAGACGACCATGCGTACGCAGCAGCCAGATCATGGACAGCAAGCGGTCAGCACGCACCGGCTCATCCTCGCACATACGTGACACAAGGTGGCACCAATGGTCTCTAACCTCGACGCCGTCCGCCCACCTCGTATACCCATGAGAGTCTCAGGAGCATCGCCATGACGACCTTCGTTCCCAACAGCGTCATCCTCTACGTCTCCGACGTCGAGGCGAGTACCACCTTCTACAGCCGGATTCTCGGTCATGAACCGATCAAGACCTATCCAGGATTCAGCGTCTTCGCATTGTCCGACGACGTCACTCTCGGCCTGCAGGCAGCCGACGAGATTGAACCCACTGCCGAGCCATACGTAGGCGGGACCGAACTGAGTCTCAGCAACGTCGAGCGTGCCGACGTCGATCGTCTTCACGCGCAATGGAAGAAGCTGGGCATTCCGATGGTTCTGGAGCCGACCGTCCTCGAATTCGGCTACACCTTTGTGGCAACAGACCCCGATGGGCACCGCCTGCGCGTGTGCGCCACTGATACCTCGAGCTTCGTCTGACTCGAGACCCTCGGCACCCTGCCCGTCACCAGGTGCAGGCCTCGATGCATCTCGGCAGTACCCCAGCACCCAGTTCACGATGACGTAGGTCGGCAAGAAAATGGGCAGGCGGACGTCTGCCTTCGCCTAACCGATCATCATCGAACCGCGGAATATGACCTCAAGGTAGTCACGCTGGGCCTGATCGGGGACGTGCGTCGCCGACGAGGACTGCGCTTTCCTCCAGATGACTGGGGCGCGACCTCAGTCATCTGGAGGAAAAGTAAGTTCCGGACGCACAACGCAGTCCCCGATTCAGTCAGGCGGCCTCCCCTGCTCCCGCCAAAGCCGACCAGGACCAGCACAGTCCCATGAAGCCAGGGGGGCCGACGACGCCGCAGTCCCCACATCCTCCACGGGCGCAGTCGGTCACGTCTCGGCCGGCTACTCCACGATCCTCGGGCAGTACTGGCCGGGGGTTGTGCGTACTGCACGAACCCCCGCACCCCACGGAGTACACCCACCCCTCGTCCAGTAGCTCCCGACCCTCGGGCAGTGCGCCAGGACGAGGCCGGAAACCACCCGGGTGACCGCATCCGATCACGAACAAACCCCCGGCAGCGTTACAGCTACCGAGGGTTCGAATAAGCGGGATATGGCGGAGAGGGAGGGATTCGAACCCCCGGTGCGCCAGGCGCACAGCGGTTTTCAAGACCGCCACATTCGGCCGCTCTGTCACCTCTCCATGCCGCACCCACCGGGCGCGACAGGCACAGACCCTACCATCCCGGTGGGCCCGCGGTCACTGCGAGCCCAGCGGTCCGAGCCCGCCGGTCGCTGACGACGCGGTCGTACCTTAAGTCTCGCGTTCGAGGGGTAGAGGGTACGAACGCGCGACCCACCCTACGAACGCGCGGCCCGGCCCCAGCCCCTAGGCCCGCCCAAAGAACCCCCGCCGGTGCGGCTTGCTGGCGCGCGCCGGCAGCGGCGAGCTCGGCTCGTCGAGCCGCCCCTCGGCCAGGGCCTGCCCGATGGCCGGCCACACCGGCAGGCGCGCCATGAGGGTCGCCTGCAGGGCGTGGTAGATGTCCGGGTGCCCGGCCCAGGTGCGGGTCGAGGGCCGGTTGTCGCGGTCGAGCTCGTGGGTCCACACGCCGGGCGCCTCGATGAGGAACTCCTCGGCGTAGTCGATCCAGGCCCGGTAGCAGTGCTCGTAGTGCTCGACGTCGATCTCCCCGTGCCCGTCGTCGAGCAGGGCCTGACGGATGGCGGCCGACGCCGAGATGCCCTCGCAGACCACCCAGTGCATGCGCTCGTGCACCACGGGCTTGCCGTCGAAGTCCGTGGTGTAGACGAAGCCCGGGGCGCCGTCCACGCGCCAGCCGTCGGTGCGGGCCTGATCGAAGATGTGCTCGGCGGCCTCCAGCATCCACTCCGGCGCACTCATGGAGCGGTTGATGAGCGCCCCGCGCAGCTGCACGGTCAGGCGCGCCCACTCCAGCCCGTGGCCTGGCGTGACGCCGTAGGGCCGGAAGGGGTGGGCGGGCTCGTCGCGGTTGTAGTCCAGGAGCGGCTCCCAGGAGGTGGAGTAGTGCTCGGGCAGGCGCCAGCCGTGCTCGCGGGCCTGGACGTTGACGGCGAAGTCGGTGATCTTCAGGGCCCGCTCCAGCCAGCGCACGTCACCGGTGACGTCGGCGGTGGCCAGGTAGGCCTCCACCGTGTGCATGGCGGCGTTGATGCCCCGGTAGTCCTCGGGGTCGGTGAAGTCGGCCGCGTAGGACTCCACCGGCATCTGCTGGCCCTCGTCCCACCAATAGCGGTCCTGGACCTCGATGGCGTCGCGCAGCAGCTCATGGGCGCCGGGCCGGTCGGCGGCCGTCGCGGTGGCCGCGGCCAGGAGCACGAAGGCGTGCTGGTAGCACTCCTTACGGGCCTCACGGTCCACCGGGAGGCCCCGCCCCTCGGCGTCGGGCTCAGGGCCGATCGCCGAGTACCAGCCGCCGTTGACCGGGTCGCGCAGAGGACCATTGAGGGCGCGCACGCCGTGGTCGGCGTAGCGGCGGCAGCCGGGGATCCCCATGAGCGCCCCCAGGGAGAAGGCGAAGGTCATGCGGCCGGTGATCCACAGCTCGACGGGATGGGCGGGGTCCACCTCACCATCCCGACCGATCCACCCGAATCCAGTGGGCACCTGCGCGGCGCGCGCGTAGTGCAGCAGCGCGTGCGTCTCGTAGGCCAGCCAACGCTTGTGCTCGGGGGCGCCGAACCATCCCAGTCCCATGAGTCCTCCTTGAATCGCTGGGGATCCAAGGCTATCGACCCGCCTAACGCGGATCAATGCTCCAGTCTGCTCCCGACCGCCCGGGATGGGGCCGGCGTCGCCGGGACGCAATGCACGAGGGTGGGGTGCTACTGGAGGAGGGTTGGGGGTACTGCAGGTGGGTGGGGCCTTCGTGCAGTACGCACAACCCTCGACCAGTGGATCCCGACCCTCGTGGAGTAGGCCGGCTCAGGGCGGAAGCCTCGGAGCCGACGTCGTACCCATGGCCTGCGGGCCCCGCCGGGGCCGGCTATTTCTTGGGCCAGGCCGCCTCGGCCTGCTTGAGCGCCTCCTTGGGGGTCACCGTCCCGGTCGACCACCGGCTCAGCCCGACCCACAGGGCGCTACTGCCCACACCCACCGGCATCGAGTCCGAGGCATCCATCTCCACGGTCGTCTGGCGCGACTGGAGCAGCCTGGTGGCGCGCCGGCCGACGTCGCTGGGCGCCAGGTCCGGATCAACACCCTGGTTGGCGGTCGCCACCCCGCCCATCGCCATCCGCGTGCGGGCCCACTCCTGGGAGGTCAGGTACTCCATGACCGCGCTGACCGCGTCCGAGCGGGTGAAGGCCACGAGGTAGTCGGTCCCCACCAGAACCGAGTCCGAGCCGCGGTCCGCCGCCGGGGTGACGAAGGCCGAGACCTTCGTTCCCGTCGTTCCGGCCGTACTCGTCGTGCCCGCTGCGGTGGCCGTGCCCTTGGCCGACGCCGTCACCCCGGTTGCCCCGGCCGTCCCGTCGCTGCCGGCGGTGGGGCTCGCGGTCGGGCGGGGGGCCTGGACCGTCACCGGGTTGGCGCCGTCGGCGTCGGTGATGACAGTGCCCTCGGGGAAGCGGCTCTCGAAGGAGGAGGAGGCGTGCAGCATGAGGCAGCTGCCCTTGGCCAGGTCGGCCCCGGCCTGCGCGGGCGTGCGGGAGATGACCGATCCGCGCCCACCGACGACGCGCCCGTTGTCCAGGACCAGGGAGTTGACGGCACCGAGGGCCTCGACGGCGTTCGAGGAGTCAACGGGAACCCGGTGCGAGGCCCAGGTCTCGTAGACGCCGGGTCCCTGGGTGGCCAGCAGGGCATCCTCGAGCCAGTCGGTGAGTACCCAGCCGGTGGACTCCCCGTCGGCGGCGCCCACGCACCAGGGCGTCACGGAGCCGTCGGGGTGGTCGGAGCGGATCTTGCTGGTGAGGGCCTCCAGCTCGGCCCAGGTGTCGGGCACCTCGTAGCCGGCCTTGGCGAAGGCGTCCGGCGAGTACCACACGAGGGACTTCAGCGAGACCATGAGCGGGGCGCCGTAGGGCACGGAGGCGTGGATGCCGACCTGGATCCAGTGCCGGTCCCAGCCGGCCTCCACGTTGCTGTTGACCTGGTTGGGCAGCGGGTGGACGACGCCGGTGTCGACGAGCTCGGCCACCATGGCGGGCTGGGGCACGATGGCCAGGTCCGGCAGGTTCTCCGGGTTGTCCTGGCTCGACGGCGAGGCCCCCGAGCTGGTGGACAGGTTGGCTCCCGAGCCGTTGAGCAGCTGGGAGCGCAGCTCGGTGGTGCCGGTGTGCTCGACGTTGATGCCCGTGCAGCTCTCGAACTCGGCCACGGAGGCCTCGAAGCGCTCGGCCTCGGTGCCGGTCAGGCTGCTGGAGATGGTGACGGTGGCGCCCTTGTGGCCCTGATAGGCCTGGTAGGCGGCGCAGCCGGTGGCCGACGCCGAGCCCGTCCCACCGGCTGAGCAGGCGGCGGTGGCGGCGGCCGCCAGGGTCAGGGTGCTGGCGGCGGCCAGGAGGCGGCCGCCTCGGCGCAGCCGACGGCGCACGCGGCCCCGGCCGGGAGCGCTCGCCTCACCGGCCGGGCCGGCGGCGCGAGCGGCGTGCTCCTCGGGGATGGAGTTGTGCTGGGAGACAGGGAGGGGGGACTGTCGCATCAAGGGTGCCTTACTCGTTCGATGAGGGCGTCCAGGACGGCGGCGCAGCCGTCCCGCCACACGGGCTCGGTCAGGATATCGCCGCGGTCGCGCACCCACTGCGGTGCGCTGCCCATGACGACGCCGGCCCCGGCCCACTCGATCATCTCGACGTCGTTGGAGCCGTCCCCGACCACCAGGACGTGGGCGGAGTCGGTGCCCAGGCGGGCGATGAGCGCCTCGAGGGCGGAGGCCTTGGTGACGCCCTCGGGGGCGACGTCGAGCCAGGCCGTCCAACCGATGGCGTACTCCACCGAGTGCAGCCCGGAGTCGGCCACGATCTGGGAGAAGCGATCCACGGGCATGCCCGGGGCCCGCAGGACGACGCGGGTGACCGGCCGGGAGACGAGCTCGTCGAAGGTGACGACCCGCTGGTCCTCGATGAGCTCGCCGTCGGGGAAGAGCCGGGAGACCTTGAAGCCGACGCCGGGGTCCTCCACGGCGAGGATCCCGTCGGGCACGGCGGCGTGGAGGGTCTCGATGGCGGCGCGCGGGTCGAAGGTGCGCGAGTCGACGACCTCGTAGCCGCCGGGGGCGTCGGGGTCGAGCCGCAGGGTCATGGCGCCGTTGGCGCACACCATCCAGCCGGTGGACAGCCCCAGGTGGCGCACCACCGGCATGGTGGCGGCGATCCCGCGGCCGGTGGAGATGACCACGGGGACCTCGTGGGCGCGCAGGCGGGCGACGGAGGCCATGACTCGCTCCGAGACGTGCCCGTCCATGTCCAGGATGGTGCCGTCGACGTCGAGGGCGACGACGAGCCCGTGGCCGGGTGCAAGCCGCGCGCCGCCGTCGGCCTCCAGGGCGTCGAGGTCCCGCATCCGGTCCTGGACGAGGGCGTGGTACTCCTCGTGGTCCAGGGGCCGACGGCGCAGGGCGCGTTCGCCGCCTGCCGCGGTGCGGTCGGCGCCGTCCTCGAGGTGCTCGAGGTACTCCGTGGAGCCGCCCAGCTGGGTCAGGGGCTGGCCGGCCGGGGCGATGCCGGTGGCGGGGTTGACGGCCGGGCCGTTGCCGGTGGGCTCAGAGCCGGCGGGCTCACCGACGGCGTCGGTCTCGCAGGCGGCCCCGGGACTGGAGGCGGACGTGGGGTTCACAGGGCCGGTCCTCAGGCGGTGGCGCCGACGGGCTCGATGACCTCCAGGCCGCCCAGGTAGGGGCGCAGGCCCGTGGGCACGCGCACCGAGCCGTCGGCCTGCTGGTGGTTCTCCAGGATGGCGACCATCCAGCGGGTGGTGGCCAGGGTCCCGTTGAGGGTGGCCACGGGGCTCGTGCCGCCTTCGCGGCGCTCGCGCACGGCCAGGCGGCGGGCCTGGTAGGTGGTGCAGTTGGAGGTGGAGGTGACCTCCATCCAGCGCTGCTGGGTGGGCAGCCAGGCCTCGCAGTCGAACTTGCGGGCGGCGGAGGAGCCCAGGTCCCCGGCGGCGGTGTCGATGACCCGGTAGGGCAGCTCGACCAGGGCCAGCATCTCCTCCTCCATGGCCAGGAGTCGGGCGTGCTCGGCCTCGGCGTCCTCGGGGCGGCAGTAGGAGAACATCTCCGCCTTGTTGAACTGGTGGACGCGGATGATGCCGCGGGTGTCCTTGCCGGCGGCCCCGGCCTCGCGCCGGTAGCAGGTGGACCAGCCCATGTAGCGCTTGGGCCCGGCGGACAGGTCGAGGATCTCGTCGGCGTGGTAGCCGGCCAGGGCCACCTCGGAGGTGCCGGTGAGGTACAGGTCGTCGGCGGGCAGGTAGTAGATCTCGTCGCTGTGGGCGCCCAGGAAGCCGGTGCCGCCCATGACCTGCGGGGTGACGAGGGTGGGGGTGGTCATCGGGGTGAAGCCGTGGGCGACGGCGGCATCCAGGGCGGCCGTCATGAGGGCCAGCTCCAGGCGCATGCCCCAGCCCTTGAGGTAGTAGAAGCGGGCCCCGGAGACCTTGGCGCCGCGGCGGGTGTCGATGATGTCCAGGCCCTCGCCGATCGCCAGGTGGTCGGCGGGCTCGAAGCCCTCGGCGGCGAAGTCGCGGGGCCGGCCGCCCTCGTGGCGCAGGACGACGTAGTCCTCCTCGCCGCCCGAGGGCGCCCCCTCGATGAGGTTGGCGAACTGGCGGGCCAGGTCGTCGAGCTCGGCGGTGGCGGCCGAGGAGGCGGCCTCGGCGGCCTTGACCTGCTCGGCCAGCTCCTTGGCGTTGGCCAGGATCGCCGGGCGCTCCTCCGGGGAGGCCTTCCCCACGGACCGGGAGACCTGCTTCTGCTCGGCGCGGAGGTTCTCGAAGGCGGCCAGCGCCTGACGGCGGGTCTCGTCGGCGGCGATGACGCGGTCGACGAGATCGACGTCGGCTCCACGGGCTCGCTGGCTGGCGCGGAAGGGCTCGGGGTTCTCACGAAGCGCACGCAGGTCGATCATGGTCCCGAGTGTAGTCAGGACCGCGGCCCAGACAGCATTCGATCAGCACCTGAGCCGATCCGGGCCGCGAGCGCGGCGGACGGCGCAGACCGGGAGAGCCGGGGACGACCAAAGTCACGAGCGAGTGGCTGAGCCAACACTCGGGGGCGCAGCGGACCGGAATCAACGTCATCGCCCCGGCGCCCACCCCGCCGTCAGGGCGACCCGAGGGCCTGGAAACCCTGGAATCATCCGGGAGATTGGATGACCGCGGCGCGAGTCCGGTGAGGCCGCGCCCCATACACGCTCGCCCACACCCGCACTACCGCCCGACGGCGAACGTGACCCACTTCCCTCTTACCAACGCAATCCACCTGTGAATAGAATCCATTTCAATCGGTGCACCCTATCGTTCCCGACGGTGTTTCCGAGCCGCCACGTCGGAGGCTCGCCCACACCACCCACGCACCACTCTCCCCACAACCTCCCGGCTAGTCGTCTGTCCCCGATTTTCTGTCACTCCGTCATATCAGGCTCGCCGACCGCCATGAATGCGGGCCCCAACCACAGGACCACAACTCATGCCGACCACATCATCTCCGTCCTTCTCCCAGCTGAGGGCCTTCGTAGCGCTGTGCGACCACCAGCACTTCGGCGAGGCCGCCACGGCGCTCGGCGTCAGCCAGCCCAGCCTGTCCCAGGCCATCACCGCACTGGAGAAGCGCGTCGGCGGCGAGCTGGTGGAGCGCACCACCCGCCGCGTCCTGGTCACCTCCCTGGGCGAGGCCCTGCTGCCCTACGCCCGGGACGCCGTCCTGGCCGCCGAGGCCTTCAGCGAGGCCGCCTCCAGCCAGGGCGCCGCCCTGAGCGGCACGATGCGCCTGGGCATCATCCCCACCATCGCGCCCTACCTGGCCCCCGTTCTCATCGACGGCCTGCGCGAGGCCCTGCCCCAGATGGACCTGGATCTGCGTGAGATGGTCACCGGGGACAACCTCGACCAGCTCGCCCAGGGGCGCCTCGACGCCGCCATCATCGCCCTGGAGGACGACCTCCAGCGCACCACCGCGATCCCGATGTTCGACGAGCGGCTCGTCGTCCTCACCGCCGCCGGCCACCCTTGGGCCGGCCGCACGGACGTGAGCCCCGCCGAGCTCGACGACCAGCCCCTCCTCCTGCTCGACGAGGGCAACTGCCTGCGCGACCAGACCCTGGCCCTGTGCCAGCGCTACGGCTCCCAGCCCCCGGTCGCAGTGGCCACCACCCTGTCGACGGTGACCCGCATGGTCGCCCACGGCTCGGGCGTGACGATCATCCCCGAGGGGGCGCTCCAGCTGCTGACCCCCTCCTCGGAGTACGGCATCGCCCGCTTCGGCGACGAGTCGCCGATGCGCCGCATGGGCCTGGTGCACCGGGTCTCCTCCTCCCGCGGCGCCGACTTCGCCCAGCTGGCCGAGCTCATCTCGAGCCTGGTGAAAGAGGCCGACCTGCCCGTGGCGCCCGTCACGGCCTCGGCTGCGGCCTGAGCCCTCCTCCGGGGCCGCTCTTGCCCACCGGTCCCCGCCGGGCCGTGACCTGGGGCCGCCCAGGCGACTAGCCTGCCCCTATGACGGGCGGCACCGACGGCGGCACCCGGGCGACGACGCGCACCGGGCGGCCGCTGGCCTGCGTCGTCGTCAACCCCTCCAAGCCGCGCGCCACCGCCGCGGTGCGCTCCCTCCTGGAGGGCGAGCTGCGCGAGGCCGGCTACGCCGGGCCCGTGTGGCTGGAGACGAGCGTCTCCGAGCCCGGCACGATGCAGGCGCGCCTGGCCCTGGCGGCCGGGGCGAGCCTGGTGGTGGCCGCCGGCGGTGACGGAACAGTGCGCTCGGTGGCGGCCGGCCTGGCCGGCACCGGAGCCCAGATGGGCATCATCCCGCTGGGCACGGCGAACCTGGCGGCCCGCAACCTCGGGGTGCCGGTCGGGGACGCCCGGGCCGCGGCCCGAGTGGTGGCCCACGGCGTCGACCTTCCCGCCGACCTGGCCTGGGTACGCACCGAGCCCTGGTCTGACCCCGGCGCCCTCCCCGACCCGACGCCGCCAGGTGATCCCCGCGGGCGGGCCGACTCCGCACCCTCCACACCCCTGACGGGCCGAGCCACAACAGCCCCGCCGGACTCCCCGCCCACTCCGGCCGACCCGGCCGACTCCGGGCAGCTGTCGGCTGAGGCGGCCCGGGCCGTGCGCACGATTCAGAGGGCGACCCGCCGGCCGCATCAGTGGACCCGGCCCACACTTGGCGACGAGCATGCCTGCATGGTGGTGGCCGGGATCGGTTTCGACGCCGGACTGGTGGCCTCCACGCGCCCGGCTCTCAAGGCGCGGGTCGGTTGGGGCGCCTACGCGCTGGCGGCCATGGAGAACCTGGGCTCGCCGCGCATGGACCTGGTGCTCAGCCTCCGGGACGAGGCCGGCGCGCGGCGCGTGGAGCGCCTGCGGGCCCGCAACCTGCTGGTGGCCAACGGCGGCCGGCTCCCGGCCGGAATCACCCTGCTGCCGCAGGCCCGCACCGATGACGGCCTGCTCGACGTCGCCGCCATCGACACGGTGGCGGGCCTGGCGGGCTGGAGCTCACTGGCGCGCCAGGTGCTGCCGCCCTACGCGGCGCACTACTCCGAGTCCGGCCGCTCGCTGGGGCGGGTGATGCTGCGCCGCGGCGGGGAGGTGGCCGTCCAGCTCTCGGCGCCGGCCCTGGTGGAGGTCGACGGAGACCTGCTGGCGCCCACGCAGAGCATGCGGGTGCGCCTCGACCCCGGGGCGCTGCTCATCCGCCGCCCAGCGGCCTGAGAGCCGACGCAGCCGGGGCAGGTGCGGGCCAGGGCGGCCTGAGCCCGCCTCACTCCTCCCAGAAGTCGGCGACGTCGATCGCCCCGCCAGTGGCCTCGAAGTCGGCGCGCACGGCCCGGCGCAGCTCGGCGTCGTGCAGCCAGTCCAGGGCGACGGCGGCCAGCCCGTAGGCGCCGTCGAGCGCGGCCGCGTCCCCGGTGGGGGCGCCGGCGGCCTCGGTCATGGCGGGGGTGTGGAGGGCGACGTCGGGCCGGTCGGTGACCTTGATGAGCGGGTGGATGCCGGGGATGCGCTGGGACACGTTGCCGAAGTCGGTGCCGGCGGCGATGGTCTCGGGCAGGACCCCGGCGGCCAGGGGGTCGCGGCCGCGCTCGCGCTGGGAGCGCACCCAGGAGGTCAGCAGGGGGCCGTTGTCGCGGACGGGGATCTCGTTGCAGTACTCGGAGGTGAGGATCTCAATGCCCGTGCCGGTCATGAGGGCGGCGCCGTGGAGGACCTCCTCGACCCGCTCGGCGATCTCCTTGAGGGTCTCGAGGTACTTCGAGCGCACCATGATGGACAGCTCGGTGCGCTCGGGGATGATGTTGGGGACCTGGCCGCCGTCGGTGATGATAGCGTGGAGGCGGTCCATGGGGAGCATCTGCTGGCGCAGCAGGCCGATGCCGGTCAGGGCCAGGGTCGCGGCATCCAGGGCGTTGCGGCCCATGAAGGGCTGGGAGGCGGCGTGGGCCGGCACGCCGTGGAAGATGACGCGCAGGCGGCGCACGCCCAGCCAGGTCTGGTGGGTGACGTCGTGGGCGTAGGAGTGGGTCTGGATGGCGGCGTCGACGCCGTCGAGCATGCCGCGCACGGCCAGGATCTCCTTGGCGGTCGAGTTCTCCTCGGCGGGCGTGGTCTGCAGGACGACGCGGCCGGGCAGGGAGCCTGGGCGGGTGCGGGCCAGGGCGGCCAGGGCGAGGAAGGCGCCCACGGAGTTGGCGCACATGACGTTGTGCCCGCAGCCGTGGCCGATGCCGGGCAGGGCGTCGTACTCGGCGAGGATGGCGATGGTGCCGGCCGACTCACCGGAGCCTCCGGCCGCCACGTCCGCGCCGCCGCCTCCGGGGATCTCGGCGCGCAGGGCGGTGTCCATGCCGTAGACGCCGACCTCGGGCTCAATGCCGTGGCGGCGCAGGAGCTCGGCGACCGTGGCCACGGCGTGGTGCTCCTCGTAGCCGGTCTCGGGGTGGTCGTGGATGTCGTGGGAGAGCTCGACGATCTGCGGGGCCAGCTCGGCGACGGCCTGCCCCAGGGCGGCGCGCAGAGCGGTGGGGGCTCCGGCGTCGTCGGGCAGGGCCGGTGCCGGGCCGACGACGCCGCGGCGCTCCTCGGTCTCGGCGAGCATGCGCTCCTGGATGGCGCCGGAGGGGACGGTGGGGCGGGTCAGGTCGTTGAGGTCGCGCATGGCCCTATCTTGGCCCAGCCGCCACCACTACGGGAGCGGCCGTCCCCATCGAGGACGTACTTTTGCAACGAGGACTGCGTTCTCCCCCAGATGGCGACGGGGAGATCCCCGTGACCTGGAGGAAAGCGCAGTCCTCGATCGGGAAGTACGTTCCGGGCGCGAACCGCAGTCACCACTGCGGCCCGCCCGGCCCGCCTCACCCCGTCCTCAGCTGAAGAGCGAGGCGGCCACCATGGTGTCGCCCTCCTTGATGCCCGGGGGGATCGCGAACAGCGCCGAGGCCTCGTGCTTGAGGTACTCCTGGAGGGCGTCGCTCTTAGTCATGCGGTCCAGGATCGGGTAGAAGTTCGTGCGCGGGTCACGCACGAAGGCGATGAAGAACAGGCCGGTCTGCAGCTGCCCCAGGGAGTCGGAGCCGTCGGTGTAGTTGTAGCCGCGGCGCAGCATCCGGCGCCCCTGGTTCTGCTCCGGTGAGACGACGGCGATGTGCGCGTCGGCCGGCACGAGCGTCTCGCCCTTGTCGTCCTTGGCCTTGTAGTCCACAGCCGTGAACTCCTCGGAGGCCTTCGTGGGGTTGGCGATGCTCAGCGGTGCCCCGTAGCGCTTGTCACGGCCCATGGTCTGCTCCTGCTCGATGAGCCGCAGCCGGTCCCAGATCTCGGCGAGCATGCGGATGCGCCGGGCCACGTAGTAGGTGCCGCCCGTCATCCACTCGGCTGCGGCGTCGTCGCCCTTCTGGACCCACAGGTGCTTGTTGAGCTGGTCGGAGGAGTCCTCGGCCTTGATGTTGTTGGTGCCGTCCTTGAAGCCGAAGAGGTTGCGCGGCGTCTCCTGGTCCACGGAGGTCGACGACGTGCGCCCGTAGCCGACCTGGCTCCACCGCAGTGTGGCGGTCCCGAAGGCGATGCGGGTGAGGTTGCGGATCGCGTGGACGCACACCTGGGCGTCGTTGGAGCAGGCCTGGACGAGCAGGTCGCCGTCGGACTGTGCGGCGTGGAGCTGGTCACCGGCGAAGGAGGGCATGCCCTCCTTGAGGACGGCGGGCATCTTGGCGGCCAGGCCGAAGCGGTCCTTGCCGTCGGCGTCGACGAACAGGCCCTTACCCACGCCGAAGGTGATGGTCAGGCCGTTGGGCTTGTAGCCCCAGGTCTCGCCGGTGTCCTTGGGCGGCAGCTGCTTGTTGGAGCTGGGCTGGCCGCCGATGAGCTCACCGGCGGTCATCTGCTCGGCGGCCACGGCCCATTCGGACAGGAGGGTTTTCAGGTCCTCGACGTCGGTGGCGGAGACGTCGAAGGCCGCGGTGAACATGTTGTCCTGGGCGGGGGTGGTGATCCCCGCCTGGTGGTCACCCCGGAAGGGGTAGGTCGTGAGGATGGCCTCCTCGGGCCGGCGGGAGGCCTCCCAGGCGCGGCCGCCGGCCACACCGGCCAGGCCCGCGAGCGCGGCACCCAGGCCCGCACCGGTGAACATGGCACGGCGGCTAGTGCCCTTGGCACTGGGCTTCCCGGCCTGTCCGGGCGTCCCCGTCGCATCCGGCTTCTCCGGCTGGTCAGCCGCGTCGGATGCGCTCACCTCATCGGGCTGCTCCGCCGCGTCGGGCGCCGAGTCGCTGTTACCCGGGCCCTCCGACGTCGGGGCCTGCGACTCCTGCTGCGCCTGCGCGGTCTCGTCCTGGGGCTCATCCAGGGTCTCGTCCTGGGCCGCGTCGTCGGCGACCGGGGAGGTGTCCGACTCGTGGGCCGGCTTGCCACTCACTGCTGTCTCCTTCCGGGGTGTCCGGGTTGTCGGGGTGCCGCCGCCTCAGAGGATGGTTCCGGCAACCTTGGACAGCGACTCGCTCAGGGCGTTGACGGCGTCGGAGAACTTGCGCTGCTTGTCGGTGTAGGCGTTCTTGTCGGGGGTCTCGCCGGCGTCCTTCTGGACCGCGGCGATGGTGGAGTAGTCCACGTAGGTGGGCTGGCCGTTGGAGGCCTTTCCGGAGACCTCGGCCGCGACGAGCTTCTCAACCGCCGCGAACTGGGTGGTGATCTTCTCTGCGAGCTTGGCGTCCTTCTTCTTCACGAGCTCCTCGACGTTGCCATAGGCGACCTTGGCGCCCTCGACATTGGCCTGGAAGTCGTAGAGGTCGGTGTGGGAGAAGGTCTCCTCCTCGCCGACGATCTTGGAGCTGGCGACCTCCTCGAGGAGGCCGGAGGCGCCGTTGGCGACATCCTCGAGCTCGAGCTCGAACTTCTTCCCGCTGGCGCCGTTGATGTTCCCGTAGACGAGGTCGTAGAGCGACTTGGTGTCGGCGTTGAGCTGGTCGGCGACCTTCTTGCGGGCGGCGTCGTCGGCGAACTTGAAGGGACTGGAGGAGTCCTGGGCCCACAGGTCGGCCTCGATGCGGTGCCATCCGGTCCATCCGGCGAGGACGTCCTTGTCCGTGACGGCCTTGCCGGCGCCGGAGGCGAGGTCCTGGACGCGGGTGTCCAGGGCGGCGTCGAGGTCGCCGGCCTCCTTGAGGCCGAAGGACTCGGCGGTGGGCTCGATGCGCTCGTAGAACTGACGCGCCAGCGGGTAGAGGCTCTTGGCGGTGGCGGTGTCGCCGGAGGTGTAGGCGGTGACGAAGCCCTGGGTGGCGGTGAGGAGCTGGCCGGTCTGGTCGCGCACGTAGGCGGTGTAGTTGGTGACGGCGGCCTCGCGCGCCTTGGTCTCGTCGGCACTGATGTCGACGGCGGCGCCCTTGGTGATCTTCAGCTCGGTGACGCCCTTGAGCTCGCCGACCATATTGGGCTTGCAGGCGGCGTAGTAGGTGCCCTCCTTGAGGGACGTGGTGAGCTTCGTGGTGGTGCCGGGGCCGATGTTCTCCTGCTCGGAGACGATCTGGAGCTTGTCCTCGGTGAGGATCTCCAGCTCGTTGGGGGCCGAGCCGGAGTTGGTGATGGTGAAGGTGACCACGCCCGAGGGGAAGGAGGTCGAGGAGAGCTTGCAGGCGTCGTCGGTGAGGGTCACCGTGATCTCCTGGGACGCCCCCGAACCGGAGGCGCCGCCCTTGGCGTTCTTGGGGTTGTCGGCGCAGGCGGCCAGGCCCAGGCCCATGGCGGTCAGGGGAAGCAGGGTGAGGACGTTGCGTCGCTTGATGGTGGGCATGGTCTTTCCTTTGTGAGGAGTGGCGTGGACAGGGGTGGGGAGAGAGGTCGGGGTGGTCAGGAGGTCGCGACGGCGTCGGGCTCCTCGGCGTCGGACTCGTCAGCGCTCACGGCGGCCGGGGTGGCCGGAGCGGACTCGACTGCACGTCCGGGCGAGGGCCATCGGCCCGCGATCTGGAGGGTGAGGAGCACCAGGGTCGGGACGATGTAGACCCACCAGCCCACGACCTGCAGGACAGTGGGCTGGAGGTTGAACTGGAACATGGCCTGGAGCAGCACGTAGAGCCAGTGGAAGGGCGAGGCGCCGTCGGGCAGGTAGCGGGACAGGTCCCAGGCGTGGTTCGTGAAGCCGGGAAGAACACTCGCCTCCTGCAGGTCACCGACGCCGTAGGCGACGATGCCGGCGGCAACGACGACGAGGAAGTAGCCGGTCACGGCGAAGAAGACGCGCAGGTTGATGCGCACCGCACCCTGGTAGATGAGCACGCCCAGCACGATGGCCAGAACGAGGCCGGTGATGACGCCCGCCGTCGTCTGCATGGTGGAGCTCTCAATACTGGAGCGCACGGTGGCCCACACGAACAGGGCGGTCTCCACTCCCTCGCGCCCGACGGCGACGACGGCGATCCAGACGACGCCCCAGCCGGAGCTGCCTGCGGAGAGGGACTTGGACAGCGACCCCTCCAGCTCGCCCTTGAGCTCACGGGCGTTCTTCCCCATCCAGAAGATCATCCAGGTCACCATGCCGACGGCGACGAAGGACAGGGTGCCGCCGAGGATCTCCTGGGCCTGGAAGGTGAGGGTCTTGGGGCCCCAGGTCATGATGGCGCCGGCGACCAGCGGGATCAGCGCCGCCAGCCCGACCCCGAGCCACAGCTTGGGCAGGGCATCGCGGCGGTCGGCCTTGACGAGGTAGGCGACGATGATGCTGACAACGAGCGCCGCCTCCAGGCCCTCCCTCAGGGCGATGAGCAGGTTGGCGAGAAACACTCGACCTCCAAGTCACGAATCAATCTCAAGTCACGACGGTCGAGGTAAGCCTAACCTCAGGCGCTCTCGTCACCAAAGACTCACGTTTATCGCGTTCGTGTGGGATGAAGCCCAGTTTCGCCGGTCACGCCTGCCGGCGCCGCCCCCGGAGCAGCCCGGGGCAGCCCGGGGCATTGACCCGGTCGAGGGGCGCGTCCGACGTCGACCTGAAGGCCGTTCTCACTGACATCGCCAACGCTCTTGAGCTACTCGATCAATCCGGCATCGAGCGCACCCGGTGATCGTCCACGCCAAGGTCCCGCTAAGCGTCGATCGAGGACTTACTTTCGGTACCAGGACTGCGTTCTCCCCCAGATGACTGCGGGGAGATCCCAGTAGCCTGGAGGACAACGCAGTCCTCGATCGGGAAGTACGTCCTCGGTGGCGTCACAGACGACGACAACACGACGGGCGGCGCACCAGCGGAGAAGAGCTCCGCCAGCGCACCGCCCCGGGAAGGAAGGTGGGGGCGAGGGCGCGCCATCCGCGCACCTCAGTCTCGCCCCCACCCGTGAGTCGAGCCGCTCGTGCAGCCTCAGCTCGTCGAGTCCTCGCTCTCCGAGGGGCCCGCAGCAGCACCCGGGTTCCCGACGACGTCGCCACCGCCGACGGCGTCACCGGTCCGCCCCGCGGTCACGGAGCCGCCACCGGTTGCTCCGGCACCGACCTCCACCTCGGCCCGCGCGTCGGCCTCCTCCTTGAGCCGGGTGTTGACCTTCTCGACGTCCAGCCGCAGGAGCAGGAAGAGGATGAGCGCGTTGGCCGCCAGCGGCAACCACACGTACATGATGTAGATCATCTGGATGGCGGACTCCGGCTGAACCTTGAGGTCCCCGTCGTACCCGGAGGCTGCCAGCAGCCACCCGGACAGGGCCGTGCCGAGCCCACCACCCACCTTCACGCCGAGCGACGTGCAGGAGAACATGAGCCCGTCGATGCGCTTACCGGTACGCAGCCAGGTGTGCTCCGAGGCCTCGGCGATGAGGGCGTTGAGCGTGCCCTGCAGCGAGCTCATACCCAGGGCCGCGACCCCGGAGAGGATCAGCATGAGCGGGAGGCTGTTCATGTAAGCGGCCACGAGCACCCCGAGCCGCCCCAGGGTCGCGATGACATAGCCGACGATGTTGATCCGGTACATGCTCCCGAAGCGACTCACCACCACCGGCGTGATGAGGAGCCCGATCATGAGTGGGATGTTGATGGCCCAGGAGAAAGTCTTCAGCAGGTCCTCATCCCCCAGGACGTACTTCATGAAGTAGATACCCATGTTGAGCATGGCCGTGAAGATCTGGGTGAGCAGGAAGACGATGAGAATAATGAGGTAGTACTTGTTGGATACGAGCATCTTGGCCGACTCCCCCACTGAGAGCTTGTCCTCCTGGGGCTCGTCCTCACCCTCCAGCTCCTCAGGCGACAGCTCCTTGACCGAGAGCACCGAGAGCGTGTTGACCGCCAGGCCGAGCAGCGCGTAGATGATCGCCATCGTCCGCCAGCCGACGGCACCGCCGCCGAATAGGGCCACACCGCCCACGGTAACGCTCTGGATGAGCAAGTTCGTTCCGAAGGCGAACATGAAACGGATGGAGCCCATCTGCACACGCTCGGCCCCGTTGCGGGTGATGAGAGCGGTCAGCGAGGAGTAGGCGATGTTGTTGGCCGTGAAGAAGACGGCGTTGAGCAGCGTGTAGGCGATGAAGAACCAGGCGTACTTGGCGGTGTCCCCCAGGCTCGTGGGGATCGCGAAGATCGCGATGAGCATGGCGGCACAGCCCACGAACCCCCACAGCATCCACGGACGGGCTTTGCCCATCCGCGTGTTGGTGCGGTCCAGCAGCGCCCCGAAGATGATGTCGGAGAAGCCGTCGAAGAGCCGGGAGACCATCATGAGCGTGCCGACGACGCCCGCATTCAGCCCGGCGGTGTCCGTCAGGTAGATCATGACGAAGGCGGACAGCAGGACGTAGACGACGTTGCCGGCGACGTCGCCCGATCCGTAGCCCACCTTGTTGTACCACTTCAGGTACTTCCTCTCGCTGGCCGCCTCCAGTCCGTTTCCTGCGGTGGGGGCGCCGACCGTCTTGGCGGCGGACTCGCTGCTCATAGCGTCACCTCGTTGTGAGTGCTGGTGTGGGTGATGAGGGGGTTGAGCAGGAGATGGAGCTCCATCCCCAGCTCCTGGCTGTCGACCTGGTAGCGGGGCCGCAGGGCGGGACCGCAGCTGTTGGATCCGATGCCGGCCATGGCGGCGTCCAGGCACAGGACCGTGCAGCCCGACGGCGTCAGATCGGTGTTGCGTCGCCGCGCAGCCAGTTCCTCCTGCGTGTATCGGGAGGCGTTGAAGGAGAAGGGGGTCGGCCCGACAGCGGCCAGGCTCAGCCCGCCTCCGGAGAGGACGACCTTGTTGCAGTCGGCGTGGCTGCCGTTCTCCTGGGGCCGGATGTAGTCCTCGTGGAGGTCGACGACGTCGGCACTGAAGGCCCCGTGGTAGCTGGCGCGGTGCTTGTCGACGTAGCTCTCCTGCGGGCCCAGGCCGTAGTAGTCGACCTGGCTCATGGACTCGGGCAGGAAGAGGCGCAGCCCCAGGCGCGGCAGGTTGGGGAAGCCCAGTGTCCGGCGCAGTCGCAGGTTCAGGCTCAGGACGCCGTCGTCAGTGAGGGTCCAGATGAGCCGTCCGCGCAGGGCCGGCTGGACCGAGGGCGCCACGAGGCCGACGTCGGCGCTGATGGTGACGCGCCCGGGCTCCTCGTTGACGTCGAGGTCGTAGGCACGGGCCACGGCCTGGTGGTAGTGGGCGCGCTCCCACTCCAGGCGCGCGTGACGGTCATTGTCGGTGGGCGCCCGCCAGATGTTGAGCTCCACCGGGCGCTGAAGGAGCTCGCGGCCTTCCGAGGACAGGGACACCGGCAGGCCGGTGCGCGTGTCGATGGCGCAGTTGAGCCTGTCGCTGTCTATCTCGATCCGAGTGCCCTCCCGTCTGACCGGCAGATGGGTCTCGCCGATGGGGCGGTCGGCGAGTGAGGCGACCCACCGGTGGCGCCTGTCGGCGTTGCGCAGGGCGATCTCGTCGAAGCCCAGGACGTGGCCGGCGGCCCGCAGCGAGTCGGGTCGGGCGAGCCGGTAGGTGACCAGCAGGTGGCAGCGTCCGGTGGGCGGAACCTTCGGTTCGCAGCGCAGCATGACGCTCGTGCGCGGCGGGACGGGCTCGACCAGGTCGAGGTCCTCGCGGTCCACGACGACGCCGTCGCAGCGCACCTCATAGGAGATGCGCAGGTACTGGGACAGGTCGGTGTGGTCGAGGTCGTTGTGGATGGTGAGCAGGCCCTCCTCCTGGTCGTACTCGATGACGCGGGCGGGGCGCTGGACGTTCTTGAGCTCGGCGAGTCCCGGGTGGGGGACGCGGTCGGGCGAGACGAGCCCGTCGACGCAGAAGTTGCCGTCGTGGACGGCCTCGTCGTGGTCGCCGCCGTAGAGCTGGATCGGCCGACCGTCGTCGCTGGTCCCGGCGGTGACCGCGTGGTCGCACCACTCCCACACGAAGCCTCCGCACATACGCTCGTCGGCCCGGATGATCTCCCAGTAATCCTCGAGGTCACCGGGGCTGTTGCCCATGGCGTGGCAGTACTCCACGAGGATGAAGGGCTTGTCGGGGTCGGAGTCGAGGTAGTCGCGGATCTCCTCGATGGCCGGGTACATGCGGCTGTACAGGTCGATGCAGGAGTAGTCGTAGCGGCGCTTGGAGTCCCGGTAGTAGGAGCTCTCGTAGTGGGTCAGCCGTGTGGGGTCGAATTCCTTGGCCCAGAAGAGCGCCGCCTCGAGGGTGCAGCCGTAGGAGCACTCGTTGCCGGCGGACCAGGAGATGATGCTGGGGCGGTTCTTCTCGCGATGGACGCACAGCCTCATGCGGTCGACGGTGGCCTCGGTCCACTCAGGGTTGTCGGCGATGGGCTCGTTCCAGTGCTCGACCTGGTTGTCCCAGGACGGGTCGGCCAGGAAGCGGCTCTGGGTGCCGTGGCTCTCGTTGTCGGCCTCGGACATGACGTAGAAGCCGTGCTCGTCGCACAGCTGGTAGAAGCGCGGGTCATTGGGGTAGTGGGAGCTGCGCACCGCGTTGATGTTGTGCTCCTTCATCAGGCGCAGGTCCCACAGCATGTGCTCCAGGTCGACGACGGGCCCGGTAACCGGGTCGGAGTCGTGCCGGTTGACGCCGCGCAGGGTGATGGGCCGGCCGTTGAGGTGCACGACGGCGTCGCTCACCGCGACCTCACGGATGCCCACCCGGTCGGTGATGACCTCACCGGGCGTGGTGATGACCAGCGTGTAGAGGTAGGGGTCCTCGGCGCTCCACAGGTGAGGGGCCTCCACGGTGAGCCGGGCGCGGTGGGTGTAGCCGTCGTCGCCGGCGAAGGGCTCCAACTCACCGGCGGCCACCACGGCGCCGTCGTGGTCGATGAGCTCGACGGAGGTGGGGACGGGCCCGCCCCGGTAGGTGCCCTGGATCCTGACCAGGGCGGTGGCCGGGGCGACGTCGAGGCCGGTGCCGGAGACCGGACCCAGTGAGGTGGTGGTGACGTAGTCGAACAGGACGGCGGCCGGGCGGCTCAGGAGGTAGACGTCGCGGAAGATGCCGCTGGTGCGGAACTTGTCCTGGTCCTCCAGGTAGGTGCCGTCGCACCACTTGAGCACCAGGACGGCCAGGCGGTTGGCGCCGGGGCGCAGGAGCTCGGTGACGTCGAACTCCGCGGAGGCGTGGGAGACCTGGCTGTAGCCGACGTAGGTGCCGTTGAGCCACACGTAGAAGCAGGAGTCCACGCCCTCGAAGGTCAGGTAGGTGCTGGGGGCGGCGGGGTCCGGGGTGTAGTCGAAGTCGCGGATGTAGGCGCCGCAGGGGTTGTCCTGGGGGACGTAGGGCGGATCGAAGGGGATGGGGTAGCGGACGTTGGTGTACTGGTGGTGGTCGTAACCCAGGTGCTGCCAGGTGCTGGGCACCTGAATCATGGTGAAGCCCTCCGGGAGGTGGGCGGGGTCCGCCTGGCCGGGCTCGTCGCCGTCGGACGTGCCGACGGGGGCGTCCTGCTCCCAGAAGGGCTCGGTCAGCTCGTGGATGCTGGGCAGGTAGCGGAAGGCCCACTGGCCGCTGAGCAGGTGGAAGCGGTCGGAGTCCTCCCGCCTCCAGGGGCTGGTGGCGATGGGGCGGGATGCGGGCACGTAGTAGGAGCGGGGCGGCAGCGTGTGTTCATGGAGGACGTCGAGGTCCTCGAAGTGTCTCGGAACGATCATTGTTCGGCTCCCCATGGGGTTGACGGGAACAGAGGACGCGCAGCGGTGCAACGCCTGCGTGGTGACGTTAACATACCAGATGGGAGCCTGCTTCGCTAGGTGTATCTACCGACAAATTCTCGGTTCACCACCCCCATGACGGATTTCCATGGCAACGTCACCATTCCATCAGGATGTGGATGCCCCTGACACTCCTGATAACCTCTCGCCATGCCAGGGCAGAGCCGAGGGGCGCAGGGAGCGCCGTCGATGAGCGACGTGGCCCGTCTGGCGGGAGTCTCCGCTCAGACGGTCTCCCGCGTGGCGGCGGGCTCGGAGCACGTCCGTCCCGACACCCGCGAACGGGTCCTGCGCGCAATGAACCAGCTCGGCTACTCCCCCAACCGCGCCGCCCAGGCCCTACGTCGCGGCTCCTTCAAGACGATCGGCGTGCTGACCCAGCAGATCCAGCGCACCGGGGAGGCCCTGACCACCGCGGGCGTGCTGGAGGCCGCCACCGCCGTCGGCTACGCCGTCAACCTCGTCCAGGTGGAGCACCCCGCCTCCGAGGAGCTGCGCGAGGCCGTCTACCGGCTCTCCCACCAGGCCATCGATGGGCTCGTCGTCGTGCAGGCCGGGCGGGCGGGGCGCGAGCAGCTGGCCCTGCCACCCTCGATGCCGGTAGCGGTCTCGGACTCCACGCTCGTGGACTACTACCCCTCGGCCAGCGCCGACCAGGTCGGTGGGGTGCGCGAGGCCGTCACACACCTTCTGGAGCTGGGGCACCGCACCGTCCACCACGTGTGCGGGCCCGAGGACTCCCAGTCCGCCCTCATCCGCAAGGCCACCTGGGCCAGGACCCTGCGGGAGGCCGGCAGGGACGTCCCCGAGGCGGTGGCCGGTGACTGGGAGGCAGCAGCGGGCTATGAGGCCGGCCTGCGCCTGGCCGCGGACCCGGAGGTGACGGCCGTCTTCTGCGCCAATGACGAGCTGGCTCTGGGCCTCATCCGGGCCATGCACGAGCAGGGAAGGCGCGTGCCCAGCGACGTCTCAGTCGTCGGCTTCGACGGACTGGCGGTGGGCGAGTACACCTTCCCGCCGTTGACCACGGTGCGTCAGGACTTCAAACGGCACGGCCACGAGATGGTGGATCTGGTGCTGGAGCAGGCGACCTCCGGGCCCCTGGACGGCAGCCGCAGCATCATCATCCCCACCGAGTTCCTCGTGCGCGGCTCGACGGCCCCGCCGGCCGCCTGAGCGCGGCGCGACGTCGGCCCGGCCAGCCTCGCTGCGGGAGCCACCGCCCCATCGAGGACTTACTTTCGGTACCAGGACTGCGCTCTCCCCCAGATGACTGCGGGGAGTTCCCAGTAGCCTGGGGGACAACGCAGTCCTCGATCGGAAAGTACGTCCTCGGAGCAAACCGCAGCCGCCACTCCGGCCCAGCCCGGCACGCGGGCCCGCCCTCGGCTCAGCCGGCTTGCGGCAGGAGGATGGAGGCCCCCAGGGCGAAGGGGTAGCCGGGTTTGAGGATGCACTGGACGACCGGCTGCGCCATCTCCAGGACGCTGTCGGCGTCGAGGCCCTCCTCGCCGTTGGGGCCGGCCTCGGCCACGAGGTCGGAGTAGGGGATGGTGAGGTCGAGCAGGGCCATGCCGTCCCGATGGGTGGCGGAGTCCCAGGCGCCGCCCTCCATCTCCTGCAGGGTCCCCAGGTGGAAGCTCATGACGCCGTGGTCGTCGACCTGCGCAGGCACGGACAGGATGTGGTGCGGCTCGGGGTCGCGCGGCGCACGCAGGGTGAACACGATGATGCCGCCGTCGCGGGCGGCGCGCAGCATGATGCGGCCGATGTGGATGCCGAAGCCAACGATATCGAAGACCCCCTCCATGGCCTCCGCATAGCTCAGCGGCGCCTCCAGGGGGATGGGGGCTCCCTCACCGGGGTCGTTGATGGCGCGGCGGCCCGACGGCGTGGCCGCCTTGAGCAGCAGGAAGCGACCAGAGTCGGTCAGGATGCCGGTCTCGACGCGCTCCTGCCACCCGGCCGGGGCCTGGGCAGGACCGGGCTCGGACTCCACCAGCCCCATGCCCAGGACGGTGGACAGGTCGGTGCCGTCGGCGGGCCGGTGCCAGGTGATGGTGGCGTCGTCGTGCCAGATGGGCAGGACCCCGTTGAAGGGGATGCCGAAGCGCACGTGCTCGCGCTCGCCGTCGACGGGCCGGGAGTTATCGACATGACTGACGTGGCTGGTGTGCCGGCCGGACCGACTCTCCGACCCTGCGCCGCCGGCACCATTGTCCTGCGGTCCTGCCAGGTACTCGCTCATGAGCTCAGCCTAACTGCCGCCCGGTCGCCCCGTGCGCTCGCACGGCCGGCAAGCCGCTCCTCCTTGCGGGCGTGCTCCCACTGGTGGACCTGCCGGGCCGAGAGCGCCAGCAGGGCCAGGACCTGGAGCGCACTGGTAACGACCAGGCCGAGCGTGGCCTGGCGGACCCCGAGGCTGGAGACCTGAACCATGTCAGTGGCGATACCCAGGACGAGGGTCGCCATGAGGGCGATACGACCGCGCGGGTGCCCGCGCCAGGCCGCGACCCCCAGGGCGGCGGTGATGAGCGTCAGGCCACCGGACACCGTGGCGATGAGGGCGACGACGGCGGTGACCGCCCCCGGGTCCTCCTCCGGGAACGGGGCGGCCTCCAGCACCTGGGTGATGTCGACGCGGGCCACGCGCAGAATCTCGACCGCCACCATGAGCCCGATGAGCACCAGGGCGATGACGAGCTGGCTGGGGCGGCGGCGTCGGGCCTGGTGGTCGGCCAGGCGGGCCTGCTGCAGGGAGAGGCCGGCATCGGAGCCGGGGACCACCTCGTTGAGGTCGAGCACGTGGAGGGCGCCGTCGGTGACCACCCGGTCCCCTCCCCCGTTCTTGTCGTGGTAGGAGGTGAAGACGTCCGGCCAGATCTCCAGCTCGGCGGCCTCGTTGGCCCAGCGGACGTCGTCGACGACGTAGTTGCGCTCAATGTCGATGTCGGCGTCGATCTTGTGGGTGACTTGCAGGGTGAGGGCGCTCAGGCCGACGGCGCGGTCGTAGGTGGCGGCGGCCAACCAGTCCACGTGCCCGCCGCCGGGCAGCGACCAGCCCGGCGGGCAGTACCAGAAGCGGATGTGGTGGCGCTGGGCGGGGTTGCCCTCGACCTCCTTCTGGTAGGCGAAGCTCTGCTTGCGTCCGAAGAGCATGAGGTTGGAGACGGGAGCGGCCGGGTAGGAGCGGCGCAGCAGCGAGGAGACGATGATGCGCCAGGAGGAGCGCAGGGTGATGGGGTCGGCGCGCACCCAGCCGGCCGCGATCATCGCCTCGTGAATGTCCTCCTCGTCGCCTTTGACGGCGAGGTTGACGGGGTCGCCCAGGAGCCCATCAGGGGTGCGGGTGCGGCCGATGAAGTAGTCGGGGACGTAGAGCCAGGTGAGGACCTGATGGAGGCGCGGCAGGGCGAGGTAGGCCAGGACCGCCCAGAACAGCAGGGAGTTGACCACGAGCACCGCATTGAGGTGCCAGCCCGAGCCGATGAGCAGCCAGGCCAGCCAGAGCGTGGCGACGGCGGCGATGGCGAAGAAGACGGCGTCGAGGACGTCGTCGATGCTCCAGGAGCGGGCATCGACCTCCGACATCTTGGACGGGCCGTCCCGGTAGACGGGTGGCGCCGTCGGACGGGGGCGAGTCACCTCGGATGACGTCATGACAGCACGTTACCGAATACCTCTGACATTGGAGGCCGGCCGTACCGCCATCAGCCGCCCCCTCACGCGCTGCCGCGCCCTTCGGACCAGTGGAACGGAGGACGCGGCAGCCGGGGAACAGCATCGGCGGGATTCTCAGGGCCGCCGAGGAGACAGTGCTATGAGATCACTTGAGCACGAGGTCCTGGGTGTCGGAGTAGGCCGCGTACTGCTTACCGGACTGGATGCCCTTTCCGGCTGCGCGGTCGTAGACGATGCTGGTGGTGCCCTCGGAGAAGGGCTTCAGCTTGGTCGACTCCGATACGGTAGCCATGGAGACCCAGCCCTCAACATGCGTGGATCCGGAGTCCTCGGAGTCGAACACCTCAAGACCGTCATCCTTCAGGTCGTCGGCCAGCAGCGCCCCGTACTCATCCGCCTTGTGCCTGGATTCCGTTTTGTCCTGGAGCGAGGTGGAGTCCACGATCGTGCTGCTGAAAGCAATATCTCCACTGAAGTCGAGCGTGCAGTGAAGCAGGTAAACCGTGTCTGAATCACGGCTTGCCTTGTACTTCGGTGCGGCGTAATCCTCGATCACCTTGTCGCAGGTCTGGGTAAGACCGATCTCCTCGTCCTTGAAGGTCACCGGCTTGATCTCCTGAATCTCGGAGCCGGACTTAGTGGTCTCACCACTCTTGCTCTTGGTGTCCTTGGCACCCTTGCCGTCCTTGTCGTCCTTGGAGTCCTCGGACGGGGATGCATCCGAGTCGCCTGAGTCCGGCTCGGCGGAGCTGGTCGCAGAGCCGCTACCGGGGGAGGGCTGAGCGATGTCCTGCTCATCGCAGGCGGACAGTCCGACAGCCATGACAAGGGCAGCTGCGACGGAGAGAACCTTGACGGAGGAGCGCATGGGGATTCCTTTCTCGCGCTGGGGATAGCGAAAGTGTGCACCCGGCGCGAGCCCCCTACCATGGGGAGCCCACCCAGGGGAGCGCTCCCCGTCTCCGGCTGCCTGCCTCTCAGAAGTCCCAGTCCTCGTCCTGGGTGGCCTCGGCCGTACCCATGACGTAGGAGGAGCCCGAGCCGGAGAAGAAGTCGTGGTTCTCGTCGGCGTTGGGGGACAGGGAGGCGAGGATCGCCGGGTTGACGTCAACGGCGTCGGCCGGGAACAGCGCCTCGTAGCCCAGGTTCATGAGGGCCTTGTTGGCGTTGTAGCGCAGGAACTTCTTGACGTCCTCGGTCAGGCCGAGCTCGTCGTAGAGGTCCTCGGTGTACTGCTCCTCGTTGTCGTAGAGCTCCATGAGCAGCTCGAAGGTGTAGTCCTTGAGCTCGGCCTGGCGCTCGGGCGAGGACTCTCGCACGGCGAGCTGGTACTTGTAGCCGATGTAGTAGCCGTGGACGGCCTCGTCACGAATGATGAGGCGGATGAGGTCGGCGGTGTTGGTCAGCTTGGCGTGGCTGGACCAGTACATGGGGGCGTAGAAGCCGGAGTAGAAGAGGAAGGATTCCAGCATGGTGGAGGCGACCTTGCGCTTCTCGGGGTCGTCGCCGCGGTAGTAGTCCAGGATGATGCGGGCCTTGCGCTGGAGGTTCGCGTTCTCCTCGCTCCAGCGGAAGGCCTCGTCGATCTCCGCCGTCGAGATGAGGGTGGAGAAGATCGAGGAGTAGGAGCGGGCGTGGACCGACTCCATGAAGGCGATGTTGGTGAGCACCGCCTCCTCGTGGGGGGTGCGGGCGTCCGGGATGAGGGAGACCGCGCCGACCGTGCCCTGGATCGTGTCCAGGAGGGTCAGGCCGGTGAAGACGCGAGTGGTCATGTTCTTCTCGGCCTCGTTGAGGGTGGCCCAGGACTGCACGTCGTTGGACAGCGGCACCTTCTCGGGCAGCCAGAAGTTGCCGGTGAGGCGGTCCCAGACCTCGAGGTCCTTGTCGTCGGTCAGGCGGTTCCAGTTGATGGCCTGGACGCGGTCGACCAGCTTGATGGGCTCGTGCATCAGTTCCTCCCGGGGTTTGGGTGATCCGGCTTCATGCTACCGATGAGACCGCCGGGCGGCAGTGACGCCCGCCCGAAGAGGGCTGTGGTGCCCGCCGCGCCGGGGCCATCAAGATTCAAACCACTTGTATGATACGATGGCGACATCAGACTGCACCACAAAAGGAGAGCATTTTGACCGACCAGAGCGTAGTCGTCATTACCTTCACCGAGTCCTCCAAGGCGTACGAAGTTCTCAGTGACCTCCGCCAAGCCTCCGCGGAAGGGAGGATCGACGTCGTCTCAGCACTCATCGCGGAACGCGAGGAGGACGGACACCTGCACCTGGCGGAGGGATCGGACGCGACGATCGGCGAGGGCACGGCAACTGGGGGCCTCATCGGCCTGATTGTCGGTCTGCTCGGCGGCCCACTCGGCATGCTCCTGGGATGGGGTGCAGGTTCCGTTATCGGAAGCCTGAGCGACATCGACCATGCTGACAAGCGTGAGACCGTCCTCGGGGACCTCAGCGCCCGCGTCGCTCCCGGAACAACGGCCATCCTCGCCCAGGTATCTGAGGTGACGCCCGAGGTGCTTGACAACATCTCAACGAAGTTGGGTGGAACTGTGGCCCGCCGCCCCGTCTCCGAGGTGCTGGCCGAACTCGAGGCCGCCGAAGCAGCTGCAGAAGCAGCGGATCGCGAGGCACGCCGTACCATTCGCGACAAACGCCGCGAAGAGCGCAAAGAAGCATGGGACAAGCGAGTCGCTGATCTCAAGGAGCACTTCAAGCGCTGAGCACAACACTTTAAAGCGGGCTGCACGCATCGATGTCTCGATGCGTGCAGCCCGTCGTCATTGGCACTGGTGGGGAGAACGGTCGGCACGCCCCAAGGATGCAAGCCCTCTCGCAGATACCTTACGACGAAGCGTCCGGCTGCTGGGCCGCGGCAAGGATGGGCGCCCCCTTCTCAGGCGGATCTCCCTGGCCGACCACAGTGCCGGACTTCATGTCAAAGCCAACCACCCTGGGCTGGACCTTGCTTTCCACCGAGGTAAGCAGCTCCACCCTCTGGAGCACCTGGTTACCGAGGACTGTGGCAAGAACCGCAGCGTCGGCCTGAACATCCTCATCCTGCCAGTCATTGACCCATTTCTTGAATATGAGACGGGCCTGGTGACTGTTATAATCCTCCGCCTCCAGGCTCAGGACCGCTCCGTACCGCTTGTCGGAGGGAATGGTTTCCAGTGCACGCTTGACCGGCACAGATGTGAGGTCCTTACCCTTGGCGTGGGAGATGAAGCAGTGAGACCGTCCAATCAGAATGCTCTGCTCGACCCTCAGGGAGCCGAGGCGCAGCACCGCAGAGCTGGGCGGCAGGATGAAATGATCCGGGAGGGTCTCAGTAGTCCGGTACTCGAAGGAGATTCTTTCCTCCTCGATCTGGACTCGCTCCATGCCGGGCGATAACGCCTCCACCGTGGCGGAGGCAGCCTTATCGGCATCCTTCATCGGCAGGTAGCAGAAGACGGAGACCTTAGCCTGGGCCCAGGTGACAACCATCCTCACCTCACTGGCCCCGGTCAGGCGCAGCACCTCGGCGTAGGCGTCCCGCACAACTGACGACACCGATCCCACAGACGGATCATCCTTGAGCCGCACGTCCACAATCCAACGATCCGGCTCTGAGAACTCCGGGTGCACCTCCACCCGTGCGGATGCCACGGCGTCGAGCCCGGAGAGGTACTGCTGCACCTTCCGCTTCCGTCTCTTGCGCGCCATGGCCATGGGCGAGCACCCGGCCACTGCGAGAGCAAGGGATGCGGCCGTTACGGCCAGGACCTGACGACGTCGCACACTCATCAGACGTCACTCCGTTGCATCGAGAACACCTGGCGCACTCTCCTGTCACAGGGAACCATCAGATTCGTGCTCCCATTACGATGGCGAAGATGCTAGTAACCCTATCCTGGGCGGTTCTGCTGGGAGCCGGCGAAGCGGCACTACTGATGACGGCGGGGTTACTGCTCGGCCTGGGGGCGGCAGGAGCCACCGGTTGCTTCGCGACGCTGTTGCTTGTCTCAGTGGTGCTCAGCGCAGGTGTCCTGCCGGTCATGTGGGCGGCGACGCGGTGGCGCGGCTACCTGGCCGGCATCGGGCTGACACTGGCGATCCTGGTCGTCACCAACCTGGCCGCCGGATTCGGCCTCGGCACCTACACCCCGTGGTCGATCCCGGTTGCCTGGACCATGAACCATGATGATGTCAGCACATTGCTGCTGGTAGTTCCGGTGATGACCGCCGCGATTGGCGCCTGGGTCACCCTCCGATCCTGGGACCGGCTCCAGCTGGGCACAGACTGACCGCAATTCCCATGGAACAACTGTTATGACGAGGAGGCGGCCGGCTGCTGGGCGGCAGTGAGGATGGGCGCGCCCTTCTCGGGTGGGTCCCCCTGGCCGACCACGGCACCGGCGTTCATGTCAAAGGCGACGACCTCAGAGTCGTAGTCGTCGTTCGGCGCGGTCGCCAGCTCGACCCGCTGAAGAGTCCGATTTCCCAGGACGGCCGCCAGAACCGGCGCTGCGGCGTCAACCTCCACACCCTTTCCGTACTCACCGAGTCCCCACACTCTCAGCTGGGTCACCTGGTTGATATCATCATGCGCATCCAGGTCCACCGTCGCATTGGCTCGTTTGTCTGCCGGGATGGCATCGAGAACGCTCTTGAGCGGCACGGAGGTGAGGTCAACGCCTTTGGAATGGGTGACGTGACAATAGGATGAGCCCACATGAATATTCTGCTCGGTCTTGAGTGAACCAACACCGACAACCGGAGATGTTAGCGGAAGAATGAAGTTGTCCGGAAGGGTTTTCACGCCTTGGTAGCGTAGCCGGATTTCATTCCAGGAGATCTCCACGCTCTCCACCTCCGAGGAGACCACCTTCATGGCAGCCGGCACGGCCCTCTCGGAGTCATCCATCGGTAGACGACAGGACATCGACGTCGCACCCTGGGTCCATTTGACGTCAATCTCCACCTTATCGGAATCGGCCAGATTCACTACTTCGTTTCGAGCATTGCGAATGATGGCGAGGACTGAATCCTGCCCAGGATCACCCTTGAGGTTGACGATCACATCCCAGCGATCATCGGTCACGAGCCCCGGATCCACATCAACCTCAACGGACGTGACACCATCAAGACCGGATAGATACTTGCGCACCTTCCTCTTCTTCTTGCTGAGAGCCAGAGCGAAAGGTGAGCACCCGCCCACTCCGAAAGCAAGAGACACCGCACCCAGCGCCAGCACCTCACGACGTCGAATACTCATCAACCTCACTCCCCTTCCCTTCATCATGCTTGCATGTGCACGTCAGGCAGAGACACCTTCGGGTCCATACCCCACCCTCCATCACCCCATCAGGATGCCGAGGTGAGCACCTGTTGGGCGGCGGCGAGGATGGGCGCTCCCTTCTCTGGTGGGTCACCCTGGCCGACCACAGCGCCGGACTTCATGTCGAAGCCAACCACCTTGGGCTGGACCTTGCTTTCCACTGAGGTGCTCAGCTCCACCCGCTGAAGCACCCGATTGCCGAGGACTGTGGCGAGGACCGCGGCATCTGGCTGAACATCCTCATCCTGCCAGTCCTTCGCCCATTTCTTGAATATGAGACGGACCTGGTGACTGCCCACGTCTTCTGCCTCCAGGCTCAGGACCGCTCCGTACCGCTTGTCGGAGGGAATGGATTCCAGTGCGCGCTTGATCGGCACGGAGGTGAGGTCCTTACCCTTGGCATGAGCGATGAAGCAGTGAGATCGTCCAATCAGGATACTCTGCTCGACCCTCAGGGAGCCGAGGCGCAGCACTGGGGAGGTGGGCGACAGGATGAAGTGATCCGGGAGAGTCTCAGCAGTCCGGTACTCGAAGGATATTCTCTCCTCCTCGATCTGGACTCGCTCCATGCCGGGCGACACTGCCTCCACCGTGGCGGAGGCGGCCTTGTCAGCATCCTTCATCGGCAGGTAGCAGAACACGGAGGTCTCGCCTTGGGCCCAGGTGACGACCATCCTCGCCTCGCCGGCCCCGGTCAGGCGCAGCACCTCGGCGTAGGCGTCCCGCACAACTGACGACACCGATCCCACAGACGGATCAGCCTTGAGCCGCACGTCCACAATCCAACGATCCGGCTCTGAGAACTCCGGGTGCACCTCCACCCGTGCGGATGCCACGGCGTCGAGCCCGAAGAGGTACTGCTGCACCTTCCGCTTCCGTCTCCTGCGCGCCATGGCCATGGGCGAGCACCCGGCCACTGCGAGAGCAAGAGACGCGGCCGTTACGGCCAGGACCTGACGACGTCGCACGCTCATCAGACGTCACTCCGTCGCGTCGATAACACCTGGCGCAGTCTCCTGTCACAGGGAACCATCAGATTCATGCTCCCCTCACAACTAAGAGCCAGACTCCCGTGCTGCCGCCAGAACCTCCCTACCCTTTTCAGGTGGATATCCGGCATCGAAGTCACCCGATTCCATCTCGAAGCGCACCCCTTCTGTTCCACCAGAACTCCGGTCCGACACGGTTGAGACGTAAAGCGACTGAAGTGCCTGATTCCCTGAGACGATATTAAGGACCTTAGCGGCAGCAGTGACATCAAGACCATCCGACACCGTCCCAAAAGCAGAGACATCGAGCGTTGGCTTCTCATACACGTGATGATCGTCCGTTAACTCAACGGTGGCCTCATCCCGATATTTAGAATCGACAACATCCACAACCTCACGGAGAGGAACGGAGGTGAAGTCAACAGTGTCCGTATGCACCTTAATGGTCATACCATCGAGATCAAAACTGTCATCTACACCCACCCCAGATCGTGGCACCATGATGACATCAGCCGGGAACTCCTTGACGTCACCTCGACTCACCGAGATGTGATGACCTCCAACATTCATAGACTTCAAACTGGGCTTCGCGAGATCCCGAAGATAATCGAGCGTCGCCTCACTCTCCCCCTTCTCTGAGAGAGACCACGACACCGAGACGCCATTCTGCTTCCACGACACCGACAGCGAGAAGTATGTCTTCCCCACGGCCCCCTCGACCCGACGATAGGCGTCTTTGAGGACGGCGAGAGTCTCTTCTCTTCCGGGATCATCGTTGAGACTGATCAGCACCGTCCAAGAATCACCTATCTCGAAATTGGATTTTACCTGCGCGTTCACTGACTTGACGGCATCGAAGCTCTTCAAGGACTGCGTAATCCGACGGCGAGCCCGAATATTTCCCGGAGCCAGCGACCCGCAGCCCGACATCGCCAGCAGCGTCAACGAGCCGACACCCGTCAGAATCGTGCGTCTCGGGAGGCTCCGTCCGCCCGCCAGCCCCATCACAGCGGTACCGATTCACTCGAACGCGACAGGAAGAGCGCAATGAACAGGAACCGGATGATGCTGCGTCGACGATGAGCCATGGCGCCACCTTAGGCTCTCACTCCGGCACACGGGATGGGGATCGTTCCCCTCTCCGGTGCAGTCGGCTGCTGGAGCGCAAGACGCCCCGGGCCCACCTGAGTGCAGAACTCAGGTGGGCCCGGGGACCTATCCCTGTGAGAGGTGGGAACTAGCGGCCGGCGTCAGGCGCGGCGGCGGCTCACCAGCAGAGCCCCTCCCATCACGGCGACCACGGCGATGCCCAGAGGCAGGCCGATCCTGACACCGGTGCTGGCCAGCGGGCCCCCCGCAGGACCGCCAGGTGCCCCATCGGCCGGGGCCGGCGCCGCCGAGCTAGTGGACGTCACCGGTGCAGGCGCGCCGTCCGACGACGAGTCACCCGCAGCGGTGGAGCTGCTCGCGTCAGCGCTGGGCTTGGCGTTCGGGTCCGCGCTGGCGTCAGCAGCGGGCTTGTCAGCCGGGTCCGCACTCGCCTCAGCACTGGGCTTGGCGTTCGGGTCCGCACTCGCCTCAGCACTGGGCTTGGCGTTCGGGTCCACACTGGCGTCAGCGGCCGGCTTGTCAGCCGGGTCCGCACTCGCCTCAGCACTCGGCTTGGCGCTCGCCTCAGCACTGGGCTTGGCGTTCGGGTCCGCGCTGGCGTCAGCAGCGGGCTTGTCAGCCGGGTCCGCACTCGCCTCAGCACTGGGCTTGGCGTTCGGGTCCGCGCTGGCGTCAGCGGCCGGCTTGTCAGCCGGGTCCGCACTCGCCCCAGCACTCGGCTTGGCGCTCGCCTCAGCACTGGGCTTCACGTTCGGGTCCGCGCTGGCGTCAGCGGCCGGCTTCTCGGTCGGAGCGGCACTCGGCGCAGCACTCGGCTCGGCGGAAGGCTTCGCAGTCGCCTCAGCGCTCGGCGTCGGCGACGGCACGGCGAGAGAGGTGTACATACCAGCGAACTTCAGGTCCAGCACCTTCTCGCCAATAGTCACCTTCTGAGACGCGGGAGCCTTGAGGGTGTACCCGTCGACCTGAGCCTTGTCCACGTCCTGTTCAATGGTGCACTCAGTGCCCACGGGCAGCTCCGGACCATTGACCGCCGGGCCATTGGCCTTGGCCTTGAGGGTGCCTTCCTGCCCGTTGTCGCAGGTGTAGGTGAAGGTGAACTCCTTGTCGGCCACAGGAGCACCCGAGGCAGTGTTGGTCACCGAGAAGGAGCCCTTGGCCTTCGTGTAGGTGTTGGTCATCGTCACCTCGGCCGTCTGATCCTTGACGATAGCGACGGTCTGCGGCTCCGGGGCGGTCAGCGTGTACCCCGACCGGAAGGCGGAGTCGGTGATCTCGGTGACGGTGCAGGTCGAGCCTGCCGCGACCTCCTCGGAGTGCTCCGAGGTCTTCCCACCCTTCACCATCAGGAAGCCCGTGGTCTGGTCGGTGCAGCTGTAGGTGAACAAGAAGGTGGAGTTGCTGAAGTCGCCGTCGCCGGCCAGGGCCTTCGTGATCGTGAAGTCACCGTGATCCACGGGCACGGCGTCAGCAGAGTTGCTCAGCGTCACGGTCTCGAGCATCTGCTCCTCAACGGTCGCAGTGTTGGTGCTCTGGCCGTTCACCATGAAGGCCGGCTTACCCCAGACGACACCTTCAGGAGTGACCGAGGCGTTCGTCGGGTCCTCGTTGAACGTGAGGACCGTTCCGGTGGGGAAGATTTCCTTGAACACGGTCTTCGCACCGATGTTCAGGTTCATCTCGAGGTCACCACCAGTACCCTCCTGGTTGAGGGTGCCCGGGGCCTTCCAGCCCGGGTAGGCGCTTGCCTTCGCGTCACCGGGCAGGTCGTAGTTGACACTGACCTTGAAGGTGGTGTCCGCCGGCACCTTGCCGGTCTGGGTTCCGGTGAGGAGCTTGGTGATCTCGAATCCACCGAAGCCAGGCTTCATCTCGACGTTAATGGAGAAGGATGAGGCGTAGTGCACAGCGTAGGAGCCCCGCAGACTGGTTCCCAGCGCGGTGGCGTCGTTCTTGTACCGCACACCGGGCTGCACCTTGCCGTTGTCGGTGTTGGGGGTCGACTCGTAGCGGACGATGTAGTTGCTGCGCGGCGCGAAGGGACCGGTCACCTTGATGAAGGCGACGTCGCCGTTGAAGGTGACGTCGAGGTCGAAGTCGCCCGCGCCGGTGTTCTGGTCGGCGCCGGAAGCGTCCGTGAGCTGCCCGGAGCTGGCACCCTTACCCTCGGAGGTGCCGGTCTCCAGCCTCCACCTGCTCTTGTCGGCGACGTACTTCTGTCCGGGGCCGAGCTCATCGGTGAACATGATGGTCGAGCGGGTCTTGCCGTCCACGGTCAGCGACTGACCGTTCTCCTCGAGAGCCGCCTTGATCTGGTCAGGACCGAAGATCAGCTGCCAGGCAATTTTGTCGGAGTCAGCGGTCAGGTCGCTGGCCCACTTGGTGACCTTCTCCGGCTTGTAGGGGCCTTCGACGTACGCGCCGATCTTGCCGCCAGGAACGGCCACGGGAGTGTCGACACCGTTGGCCTTGATCGACAGGTTGGGCAGATCCGAGGCCCCGTTGGCCACCACCAGTGACGTCCCGTTACCCCGCAGGTCCTTGAAACCCTGGGCGACGATCTTGTCGAGCTCACTGTTGAAGGTGCAGGTGATCTTACGCTCGGCCACCGAGCACTCACCCACCTGCGTGTTGACGCCATCGTGGTTGAGCATCATCGGCTCAGTGATCTTGTCCTTGCTGCGGACCTGCTCGGGCAGTGCGATCTCGAAGGAGTCCCCGCCCTTGGCCTGGGCCTTGCTGGCATCCCAGCTGAACTTCAGCTTGAGGTAGTCACCGCTCTGGATCGCGGTCTTGCTCGGGTCCTCCTCGCCGACGGCGTTTGAGGGGGTCAGTGACAGGTCGGAGACAGTGATCTTCGGGTTGATGGCGGCTCGGGCCTGCATGGGCAGGACCGTCAGCATCGCGGCAACCATCACCACGAGCAGGAGGAGAGCACCTGTGGCACGCACAGGCGCTCTGAGCGCTCTGGGGGCATGGATCTTTGACACGGCAAACCTTTCGGGAGAAGTCCGGCACTCAATTGATGCGGTGCCGAACTTAAGTTCTATATTTACTGGTATCAATGGCGAAAATCTCACGCGACGGTCACGAATCGGCTGCCGTTTTGCCTCGGAATGATGACGATGATGACGACTTCATCGCTAACCGCTCAGGTGGGAGAAATCGATTTTCGACGGCGCCCACCTCGGCTCATCCCTCAGCCGGCCCCAGAGTTGCAGCCAACAACCGATCATCAGCAGTATCGGCCGCAATTCCACCATCCATCCGGCATCCACTCAGCTCCGGACATCACCACGGACACAGACACTGCACCGGCACCTCAGGCACGTAGTTGACTGAGATAATAGATTCATGAGTCCCACGGTTCGGGTGGGCGAGACCTCCGCCCTTGTCAGCAACCTCGTCAACCAGCTCGTACAGCGGTTGGCGGCCGACGACGCGCCTGAACGCCTCGTCGTCGGGCTGGCAGGCGCTCCCGGTTCGGGAAAATCAACGATTGCCGAGCAGCTGAAGACCGGCCTGAAGGCGGCGGGTGTCTTCGCTGGGCTGGTCGCCATGGACGGCTTCCACCTGTCCAACGCCGTCCTGGACGAGCTGGGGCGCCGCAACCGCAAGGGCGCCCCTGACACATTCGACGTCGAGGGCTACCTGACGACCCTGGACCGGGTGCGGGCCGACGGCGCCCCTCAGGTCCTCGTTCCGGTCTACCGGCGCGACATGCACGAGTCCGTGGCGGCCGGGAGCATCGTCAGCGGCACCGGCGTCGTCGTCACTGAGGGCAACTACCTCGCGCTGGAGACGCGCGGTTGGGGTGCGGCGCGTGAGCGGATCGACCTGCTCATCCACATTGACGTGCCCGAGGAGGTGCTCGTAATGCGGCTCATCAACCGGCACGAGGACTTCGGTAAGAACCCGCTGGCGGCCGGCCACTGGGTGCGCACCGTGGACCTGCCCAATGCTCGCCTCATCGCCACAAGCGTCCACCGCTGCGACGAGGTGTGGCGCGAGCCCGAGGATGAACCCGAGTCCGGCGTCGTCAACTGTGCCGACGACGCCGACGACGACCTCGAGTAGAGCCCCGGCCTGCACTGGCCTCACCAAGCCCGCGGGGCCACCGACGCGGGTCACGGCCGGCGGCCCATTCCGAGCCCCCAGTACTCGACGCTCAGATGCGTCCGCACGGTGGACTGAGACGGCATCGTTTCACTCCTCGGACTATCGTCACCGCGCGTATCCCCGCTGACGCTCCACCGTTGATCCGAGGCATCCCATGACACCCCCTCCTGACACAGGCGCTGACACCGACGCGGCCTCCGAGAGGAGGCAGGACCGCAGCGCCCGCGTTGCGGTGACGGTCTTCCCGCTCATCATGTTCGGCGCCTTCCTCGCCGCCTTCTTCTCGCCCTCCACCTTCGTGCCGTTGGCCGGTTACATGACGCCGTTGCTGGCCGTCACGATGCTGGGGATGGGGATGACCTTGTCCATCCCGGACTTCACGATGATCGCCCGTCACCCAAAGCCGGTCATTCTGGGTGTGCTCAGCCAGTACGCGGTCATGCCGCTGGTGGGCTGGAGCGTGGCGAACCTGCTGCCGCTGTCCCCCGAGCTCAAGGTGGGCATCATCCTCATCGGTTGCGTGCCCGGAGGGACGACGTCGAACGTGGTCAGCTACCTGGCCAAGGGCAACACGGCCCTTTCGGTGTCGATGACCGCCTTCTCCACGATGCTTGCCCCCATCGTCACCCCGCTGCTGACCCTGTGGCTGGCCGGGACCTACATGCAGGTACCGGCCGGGTCGATGGCACTGTCGATCGTGCAGATCGTGCTGCTGCCGGTGGGTGCGGGCCTGGCCTGCAATGTCTTCTTCCACCGGCAGGTGGCGCGGATCCAGCCGGCGATGCCGTGGGTCTCGGTCGTGGCGATCGCCGCGGTGGTGGCGGCCGTGGCCTCCAAGAGTCAGCCGCTCATCGCCACCGCGGGGCCGCTCATGTTCGCCGCAATCGCCTTGGAGAATGCAACCGGCTACGCCCTGGGCTACGCCGTGGCGCGAGCCTTCGGCGTCTCGCGGGCCGACCGCCGCACGATCGGTATCGAGGTGGGCCTGCAGAACGCCGGGCTCGGTTCGACGCTCGCCCTGCAGTACCTGAGCGCGGCGGTGGCCGCGCCCTGCGCGGTGGCGACCTTCTGGCACACGATCACCGGTTCCCTGCTGGCCATGTACTGGCGCCTGCGCGGGTTCCCGGCCGGTGAGGATCCGCACGCCACCGTGCGCGAGCTGCGCCGTCGTGCCAAGGAGTCCTCGGCTGCGAGGTGAGCCACTTGCTGTTAGGCAGAGAGCTGCGCGATCCGCCCCGGAGTGAGTGCCACGGCGCCGGCGACGTCGCGCACACTGTGCCCTTGAGCCAGCATGGCGTGCACTGACTCCTCCGTCGCGCTTCGCAAGGCCGCCTCGGCGGAGCGGAGAGCCATCCGGTCGTTACCGACCTTGAGTGCCCGCACGATGTACTCCGGCAGACCATCATCCGGAAGAAGACGGACGTCAATGACAGCCCCCTCCGGCAGATCCGCTGCAAGGATGATGGCGTCGACAATCTCAGCGCGCACCGCTGCGAGAGTAGGGGCCCAGGTATGCGCCGTGGGTTCCTGAACGCACTGCGCCAACCAGTTGTCCGCCTCGCGACTCACCGTCACGTCATACATCGTCATCGTCTTGTCCACCCTTTCCCGAGGACCGGCGCAAGGTCGCGATCGATCGCAGCCAGCGTTCCCACCGGCACCTCTCCAGCATGTTGAGGAACAACAGTGAAGGCCCGAACCCCCTCGGCCGACACCACCTCGTACCGTCGATGCGAACCACGTTGACGAGTCATGACACCACCCAGCGCCTCGATCCGTCGGTTGAGCTCACGCACCTTCACAACAGCAGTTTACACGCTAAACAACTCATGTGTATAGCCACTACACACCACACAGGAGATGATGGCAAGAGCGGTCATCAACAGACACTCACCCATCCAGCACGAGAGTCGGGGCCGGGAGGAATCATGTCCTCTCGGCCCCGACAGCAGTCATGGGCAGGCAGCCGACGGCGGCCGGCTCACAGCATGCAGGAGACGCAGCCCTCGACCTCGGTGCCGGTCAGGGCGGCCTGACGCAGGCGGATGTAGTAGAGGGTCTTGATGCCCTTGCGCCAGGCGTAGATCTGGGCGCGGTTGACGTCGCGGGTGGTGGCCGTGTCCGGGAAGAACAGCGTGAGGCTCAGCCCCTGGTCCACGTGCTGGGTGGCCACGGCGTAGGTGTCGATGATCTTCTCCGGGCCGATCTCGTAGGCGTCCCGGTAGTACTCGAGGTTGTCATTCGTCATGAAGGGCGCCGGGTAGTAGACGCGGCCGATCTTGCCCTCCTTGCGGATCTCCACCTTGGCCACGATCGGGTGGATCGAGGAGGTGGAGTTGTTGATGTAGGAGATCGAGCCGGTGGGCGGCACGGCCTGCAGGTTGCGGTTGTACAGGCCGCCCTTCTTGACCTTCTCCGCCAGCTCGGCCCAGTCCTCACGCGTGGGAACGTGCACGCTGGAGGCCGCGAAGATCTCCTTGACGCGCTCGGTGACCGGCACGAAGTCCTGGGTCACGTACTTCTCGAAGAACTCGCCGCTGGCGTAGGCCGAGTCCTCGAAGCCCACGAAGCTCTCCCCGCGCTCCACGGCCATCTCGTTCGACGCCGTCAGGGCGGCGAACAGGACGCTGGCGAAGTAGACGTTGGTGAAGTCCAGGCCCTCCTCCGAGCCGTAGTGGATGCGCTCGCGCGCCAGGAAGCCATGGAGGTTCATCTGCCCCAGGCCAATGGCGTGCGACTCATGGTTGCCCCGGTCGATGGAGGGCACGCTGGGCAGGTGGGTCTGGTCGCTGACGGCGGTCAGGCCGCGCACAGCGGTGCGGATCGTGCGGGCGAAGTCCGGGGAGTCCATCGTCTTGGCGATGTTGAGGCTGCCCAGGTTGCAGGAGATGTCCTTGCCCACATGGGCGTAGGTGAGGTCCTCGTTGAGCTCGCTGGGCTCGGAGACCTGAAGGATCTCGGAGCACAGGTTGGACATGACGACCTTGCCCTTGATGGGGTTGGCCTTGTTGACCGTGTCCTCGAACATGACGTACGGGTAGCCGGACTCGAACTGGATCTCGGCCAGAGTCTGGAAGAAGGTGCGGGCGTTGATCTTCTTCTTCTTGATGCGCCCGTCGTCCACCATCTCGCGGTACTTCTCGGTGACGTTGATGTCCGCGAAGGGCATGCCGTAGACGCGCTCGACGTCGTAGGGGCTGAAGAGGTACATGTCCTCGTTGTTGCGGGCCAGCTCGAAGGTGATGTCCGGGATGACGACGCCCAGCGAGAGGGTCTTGATGCGGATCTTCTCGTCGGCGTTCTCACGCTTGGTGTCCAGGAAGCGCATGATGTCGGGGTGGTGGGCGTGCAGATACACGGCCCCTGCGCCCTGGCGGGCCCCGAGCTGGTTGGCGTAGGAGAAGGAGTCCTCCAGCAGCTTCATGACGGGGATGACGCCGCTGGACTGGTTCTCGATGCGCTTGATGGGGGCGCCCATCTCCCGCAGGTTGCTCAGCAGGAGGGCCACTCCCCCGCCGCGCTTGGACAGCTGGAGGGCGGAGTTGATGCCGCGGGCGATCGACTCCATGTTGTCCTCGATGCGCACGAGGAAGCAGGAGACGGGCTCCCCGCGCTGAGCCTTGCCCTCGTTGAGGAAGGTGGGGGTGGCCGGCTGGAAGCGGCCGGACATCATCTCGTCGACGAGGTCGAGGGCCAGCTGCTCATCGCCGTCGGCCAGCGTGAGGGCCACCATGGTGACACGGTCCTCGAAGCGCTCCAGGTAGCGCTTCCCGTCGAAGGTCTTGAGCGTGTAGGACGTGTAGTACTTGAAGGCGCCCAGGAAGGTCTCGAAGCGGAACTTGTGGGCATAGGCGGCCTTGAAGGCGGACTTGACGAACTCCGGGGAGTACTTGTCCAGGATGTGGCCCTCGTAGTAGCCCTCCTCGACCAGGTACTCGAGCTTCTCCTCCAGGTCGTGGAAGAAGACCGTGTTCTGGTTGACGTGCTGGAGGAAGTACTGCCGGGCCGCCTCGTGGTCGGCATCGAACTGGATCCTGCCCTCCGCGTCGTAGAGGTTCAGCTTCGCGTTGAGCGCGTGGTAGTCCAGCTCCGGGGAGGACACGGTTTCTGAGCCGGTGTCCGTCAGCGTGTCTGCCAAAAGTCTTCCAATCCTTCTTTGACGCGTGCGACGTCCGTGGGGGTGCCGAGCAGCTCGTAGCGGTACAGGAACGGCACCCCCAGCTTGCTGGCGATGATGTCACCCGCCAGGCAGTAGGCCTGGCCGAAGTTGGTGTTGCCCGAGGCGATGACGCCCCGGCACAGGGCCCGGTTGTCCGGGTTGTTGAGGAAGGCGATGACCTGCTTGGGCACCGCCCCCTTAACGGAGCCGCCACCGTAGGTGGGCACGACCAGGACGTACTCCTCATCCACGGTCAGCGGCGACTCCGTGCGCCTCAGGGGGATGCGCGCCGTCGGGAAGCCGAGCTTGCCCACGAATCGGTGCGTGTTCTCCGAGGTGGAGGAGAAGTAGACCAGCAGAGGCCCGCTACTCACGGCGCGCCCCCGCGGCCTCAGACCGCGACGGACTCGACGGCCAGGGCGAGAGTCTTGATCTTGTCCGGACGGAAGCCGGACCAGTGGTCCTCTCCGGCGACGACGACGGGGGCCTGGGCGTATCCCAGGGACTTGACCTGCTCGAGGGCCTGAGCGTCCAAGGAGATGTCCACCGTCTCGTAGGACAGGCCGGCCTTGTCCATGGCGCGGTAGGTGGCCGTGCACTGGACGCAGTTGGGCTTGCTGTAGATGGTGATCGCCATGTCCGTCTCTTCCTCAGGGTCGGGTGGCGGTGACTGCGGCCCGTCCCCGAACAGGGACTGCGCCGGCGGCACCACACGCTTGTCATTCACGGGAGGCCAGAACGGCCCCGCGGAGCAAGACACTACCCCTTGGGGTGATCCGGGTCCATCACCCCAAGATGCTGTGTCTAACGTGGCCCTGTGCACACCACCCCTCCCCTCTGTGGAAAACCTTCGTCTCACTGTGGACGGCTGGTGGAGACAGTCCGTGGACGCCTCGCCGGAGGCCCTCGGCCCTGTCCCCGCAATCCGCACAACGATGGTCCTGCACGGGTACGACATCTATTCGCACCCCTTAACCACAGGCACGGCCGGTCATCGACAGCTCTCTGCCCCCAGCCCTGGGGATGAAGACGCAGAATTCGCCCTCTCGGACACACCCCCTCGGCGTGTCGCCATTCCCAGCGAGCATCCAGCAAGTGGTCGGGATCCGACGACGTCGAAAGCGACCACCTCAATCGCCACCTCCCGCCGCCAGCACACAGCAGGCCGGTGATAACCGTGAAAACGGGGAGGGTTGCTCCGAGAGTATGCAGCCTCACACCACGCAGGGGCTCGCGCACTAGCGTGATTTATACAAACCAACCTATCGTTATGTTAACGTAACAATACGGTTCCCAACCCATCTCCCCCAAGGACATCCTCATGCAGCAGGTGTTGCAAGACCTACCACTGACACTGGCCTACATCGGCTCCGATCTGGTGGCCATCACGCTCCTAGTCGGAGCTCTCTACATTCCGCGCCACGGTCGCCGCGACCTCGTGGCCGCCTACATCGGCGTCAACGTCGGCGTCCTGGCGGTCACCCTGCTGCTGTCAACGAGCGAGAGCGTCGGAGCCGGCCTGGGCCTGGGACTCTTCGGCGTCCTGTCCATCATCCGCCTGCGCTCCTCCTCCCTCGCCCAGGGGGAGGTGGCCTACTTCTTCGCGGCCCTGGCCCTGGGCCTGCTCGGTGGCATCAAGGGCAAGCACATCAGCCACCTCATCATCGTCGCCATCCTCATGCTCCTCATTCTCGCCTCGCTGTGGGTGGGTGACCACCCGGCGCTCTTGCGCCGCAACCGCAACCAGGTCGTCACCCTCGACCGGGCCATCAGCGACGAGAACGAGCTCATCACCGAGCTCGAGGACCTGCTCGGCGCCCACGTGCGCAGCGTCGACCTCAAGAGCCTGGACCTGGTCAACGACACCACCATCGTCGAGGTCCACTACCGATTGCGTCCTCGCTCCCGCGCAGCGAGGCCGGCTCAGCCACCGGCCGCCCAGCTGCAGCAGGAGGAGATGCAGCAGGGGCCCCACCTGGTCCGGGAGGCTCCGCCTCAGGCTGCCGCTCAGGTTCAGCCCGCCGGTCAGCAGCTCTGGCCCGAGACCCCCGTGGCCGACAGCGCCGCGAGAGCAGCCACTGCCCCGCCTCGCTACGACTGGATCACCGGTCACCGCCAGCAACACGCCTCCGCCTCCCCGCAGCACGCTCAGGTGAGCAACCCTCCGTCCATGGTCCAGCCCCGCTACAACTGACCGAGCCGGCCCGCCTCACCGGCGGCGCCACCGCATCGGGGCCGCGCCTCATCGCCTCGAGGACATCGCGCACGCACAGCATCCACCACACCCGCCACGCAACCACTGCCGCCGCCGCCCCTCCTCCACCGCTGCCACCCAGCAGCACCGGCTCCCCCACCTCGTGACTCCCGATCCCGGAAAGGACTGCACCGTGCTGAACACCGACGGCATCAACACGATCTCCCTCGCCGAGCTCAACTCCGAGGCAAGCCTCCTGACCCGCATGGACCGCAAGTACCTGGTTCCCCCGGGCGACACCCAGCACGTCATCAGCCACCTGGCCCCGCGAGCGCAGGTCCTCCAGATCGACGGCCTGCGACACTTCCGTTACGCCTCGACCTACTTCGACACCCCCGGCCTGGACGCCTACTTCCTGGCGGCCCGCAAGCGCCGTCGGCGTTACAAGATCCGCACCCGCACCTACCTGGACTCCGGCCTGTGCTTCCTGGAGGTCAAGACCAACGGGTCGCGCGAGGCCACGGTCAAGGACCGCTTCAAGTACGACCCCGACGACGCCGACCGCATCACGCCCGACGGTCGCCTGTTCGTCATCGAGCGCCTCGTGGAGTCCGGCACCTGCTCCTCGGACGAGGCGCGCACGATCGCCGATGCCCTCGTCCCGGTCATGGACTCCACCTACAGTCGCACCACCCTGCACCTGCCCCACGACGAGGCCCGCGCCACCTTCGACACCCAGCTCACTTGGGACCTGTTCGGCCCCGACGGGAAGCGCCTGGGGCAGGGCGTCATGGTCGATCACCTCAACGTCGTCGAGACGAAGAACCCCTCCACGGCCTCCCCCACGGACCGCCTCCTGTGGCATCAGGGGCACCGGCCGGCCCGCATCTCGAAGTACGCCACCGGTATGGCGCTGCTGTACGCGAACCTGCCCACCAACCGGTGGAACCGCACCATCAAGCGGAATCTGGGGCGCTACTGGCGTCAGGCACAGTCGCGCCAGCTCGCGGCCTGAGCAGCGGCCCTCACGCTTCCACCCCACCCCCAACCAGCGCCTCCACAGGTCACGGGCACCGCCCGTCTGTGGGGGCGCTGTCGGCCGCCTTACGCCGCGGCGCGGCAAGTCATGCCTCCCCCATGCCCTGTTCACAGCGCGCTCATGGAATGCGCCCGTTGACTGTTTGTCACCGGACGGAGCCGCACAAGGCCGCGGCGCGCTGAGGGCGCTCCCCTGCTGCCCACCCCGCGGTCAGGCCCCGTCATCGGTCCGATTGACCCGACAGGAGCCTCCCGATGAGCCTGACCACCCTGACCTACATCGCCGCCGACCTGATCGCCCTCGCCGTCCTGGTCGGGGCCCTCTACGCCCCCCGCCACGCACGCAAGGACCTCATGGCCGCCTACATCGGCGTCAACGTGGGCGTTCTGGCCGTCACCCTGCTGCTGTCGACAGCAAGCGTCGCGGCCGGCCTGGGCCTGGGGCTCTTCGGCGTCCTGTCCATCATCCGCCTGCGCTCCACCGAGCTGGCCCAGCACGAGGTCGCCTACTTCTTCGCGGCCCTGGCCCTGGGCCTGCTCGGCGGGATCCAGACCGCACCGATCGGGATGGTGGCGGCCCTCATGGGCACCGTCGTCGCCGCCCTGTGGATTGGTGACCACCCCGCGCTCATGCGCCGCAACCGCCACCAGGTGATCGTCCTCGACCACGCCATCACCAACGAGACCGCTCTCATCGCGCACCTGGAGCGCACCCTGGGCGGGCAGGTCCGCTCGGTGGAGGTCCAGCGCCTTGACCTGGTCGACGACACCACCACCGTTGACGTCCGCTTCCGGGTGCCGCGCCACACCCCCACTGAGCTTGAGACCGTCACGGCCTTCGACGACGTCGCCCCCGCCGCGCAGCCGGACACCGAGCCGACCGGCGCAGTCACCCGCGGGACGCAGACCGCCCAGACCTGGAGCGGCACACGCCTGAACGCCGCGCAGGCCGGCTCCCGCACCGAGCCCGTCGAGGCCCAGCCCCTCACCGTGGCGCCGGCCGCCCAGTACGTCACCCGCTCCGCCGCGCAGCCTACGGCCTCGCCCGCAGCCGTGACCTCGCACTGAGCGCCGCCCCGGACGAAGCCGACAGGACAGACCAGGCCAGACCAGAACAGACCAGAACAGACAAGGACACCGATGATGACCACGACGGCAACCTCAACGGCGACCGTGAGCACCTCCCCGGCAGCCTCCTTAGCAGGGTCTCAGGCTCCGACATCGGGCTCCCTGAACGCCGACCACCTGGCTCCGACCAGTCTCGCCGAGCTCAACGGCGCCGCCGGTCTGCTGACCCGGGTGGACCGCAAGTACCTGGTGCCACTGGAACGCGCGCAGGAGCTCGTGGGTGGCCTCACCTCCGAGGCCCGGGTCCTGGACATCGACGGGCGGCGCCGCTTCTCCTACGCCTCGACCTACTTCGACACCCCGGGGCTGGAGGCCTTCATTCTCACGGCCCGCAAGCGGCGTCGGCGCTTCAAGGTGCGCACCCGCACCTACCTGGATTCCGGCCTGTGCTTCCTGGAGGTCAAGACCCGCGGCGCGCGCGGCACCACCGTCAAGCGGCGCATGGGCTACCACCCCGACGACGCCTCCCGCCTGACCGGCTCGGGCCGCGCCTTCGTGGCCGCCTGTCTGGCGAGCACGGGGGTCACCGGCCCGGCCGCGGCCCGGGATATTGCCGCCGCGCTGCGGCCGGTGCTGGCCACCACCTATGAGCGCACCACCCTGCACCTGCCGCGCGCCGAGGCCCGGGCCACCATCGACACGGCCCTGACCTGGCGGCGCCTGACACCGGGGGGCCGCGCGAGGGCCGCCAGCGTCGCCGGGGCCCCGCAGGCCCTGCGCCCAGCCCACCTGACCGCGGCCATCGACGACCGTGAGCCGGTGGCGGTGGCGGGCGTCGCCGTCGTCGAGACGAAGAACCCGGCCACGCCCTCGCCTGCGGACCGGGCCCTGTGGGACGCCGGCCACCGCCCCGCCCGCATCTCGAAGTACGCCACCGGCATGGCGCTGCTCCACCCCGAGCTGCCCGCCAACCGGTGGTACCGGACCCTGACCCACGAGCTCGCCGACCTGTTCGGCACCGACCGTTCCAGTCTGGAGAGCATCGGCGCCACGCGCGCCACCGCGAGCGCCGCCTGAGCGCCGCCCCAGCCCACCCACGATCCGACACCGGACCCGAGAAGATCCCGAGAAGAAGAGGCCAGAAACCATGAAGACCACCAAGACGACGACCACGCCCCTCCACCGACTCCGCCGTCGTGCGACCGGAGCCGTCGCGCTCCTGGCCGCGATCGCCCTGGCGGCCGGCTGCTCGACCTCCTCGGCGTCCGGTAAGGACAGCGCCTCCGGCTCGGGTGAGTCGGATACGACGTGGACGACGATCTCCTCGTCGGTGGCCACGGCGTCGACCGGTGCGAGCGTCTCCGACATCCTGGGGGCGAACGCCTCGGTGGAGGACGACTCGAGCTCCGCGGACGACGCCGGGACCCCGGACACGTCGTCGGCCACCACGATCACGCTCTCGGGATCGTCGGCCTCGGCCAGCGGTTCGGCGTCGAGCAACGTGAAGGTCGACGGGGGCACCGTCACCATCAGCGGCGGTGGGACCTACGTCATCAGTGGCGAGCTCAGCAACGGGCGGATCGTCGTCAATGCTCCCAAGGCGGACGTGCGCCTGGTCCTCAAGGGCGCGAGCATCACGAGCTCGGACGGACCGGCCATCGACATCCAGGACGCCGGCAAGGCGATCGTGGTCCTGGCCAAGGACTCCAAGAACACGCTGGCCGACGGCGCGAGCTACGCCTCGGGCCAGGAGGCCACCGCCGCCCTGTTCTCCTCCGACACCCTCACCGTCACCGGGACCGGCCAGCTGGACGTGACCGGCTCCTACAAGGACGGCATCTCCTCCAAGAACGGCCTCATCATCACCGGGAACGCCACCATCAAGGTCAAGGCCGCCGACGACGGCCTGCGCGGCAAGGACTACCTGGTGGTGGAGTCCGGGACGTTGACGGTCGAGGCCGGGGGCGACGCCCTGAAGTCCAGTGAGGGCGACGATGAGACGAAGGGCTTCATCTCCCTGGGCAAGGCGAGCATCACGCTGACCTCCACCGACGACGCGATCTCGGCGACCACGGACGTCACTGTCAAGGACACGACCCTGACGATCACGGCCGGTGGCGGCCAGGCCAACGCCACCGTTGAGGAGCAGGCCCCGCCCGGGCAGGAGTCGACGGCGGACTCCTCAACGCCCTCGCCCAAGGGCATCAACGCCGGGGTGAGCTATACGCAGGACTCCGGGAAGGTCACTGTCAACGCGGCCGATGAGGGGCTGCAGGCGCCGTTCATCAACGTGGCCGGCGGGGAGCTGTCCATCGCGGCGGGCGACGACGGCATCAACGCCTCCAACGGCGACCACGTCATCGAGGGGCACGAAAATGCCGACTCCGAGTCCGACGACGGCTCGGTACTGACGATCAGCGGCGGCGAGGTGGAGGTCTCCTACGCCTCCTCCGACGGTATCGACTCCAACGGCTCGGCCTACGTCAAGGGCGGGATCGTGGTGGTCTCGGGGCAGGCCGGCGCAATGGACGGCTCGGTGGACGCCAACGGAGAGAGCCAGCTCGTGGGGGTCACGGGCTCGCCGTCGGTGAGCGCAGGGAACACGCTCACCGTCACAGATGCTTCCGGGTCGCAGGTGGCCTCAGTCAAGGTCGACTTCACGGCCGAGGCGATCACGGTGCTGGGGCTCACCGAGGGCCAGCAGTACACGGTGGCGACGTCGTCGGGCGGCTCGGCCACAGGGACGGCCTCGGCGCTGTCGGCCGGGATGGGCGGCCCCATGGGTGGTGGCGCCGGTGGTCAGGGAGGCCAGGGCGGTCAGCCCGGTGGCGGCCAGGGCCAGCAGTCCGGTGGCGGGCAGCAGTCCGGCAACCAGAACAGCCAGTCGAACAGCCAGTCCAGCACCGCCCAGAGCAGCTGACCCAGGCTGGACACTGAGGTGGGGGCCGCAGCGCAACGCTGCGGCCCCCACCTTGTCAGCAAGAAGGGATCCTCACTGCCCCTGATCGGGACTGGGCGGCGGGACGGGAGGCATCTGCCCTTGTTGTGAGATCTGCTCCGTGTAGCCGGGCTGGTTCTGCAGGGACTGCGTCTGGGGCTGACCCTGAGGCAGCTGCCCACTCTGCTGGGGCTGGGGCTGCTGCTGGGGCTGGGGCAGCATCTGGGGCTGGGGCAGCATCTGAGGCTGTCCCTGAGGGAACTGCCCACTCTGTTGCGGCTGCAGCTGCTGCTGCATCTGAGCCTGCTGCATCTGGGCGAGCTGCATCTGCTGCATGGCGAGAGTCTGCATACGAATCTCCTGAGCCTCGCCGTGACGCGTGGCCTCCCAGTCCGCGAACACGCGATTCTGCAGCTCAACTGTGAACGCCCGGAGTTTACGGGACTCGATAAATGAGATCTCGAGACCGAAGGAGCCCCCGGCATGGTTGGTCACCACAAGTGCCGTCGAATAGGACGTCAACGCAAAGACAACAGAAAGCAGAAGGAGAATAGCTCCGCGAACAGGGTAGCCATCCATGAAGGCAAAACCGAAGATCAGGAATACCAGAGCCAAGAGCGCGCGCCCGAACTTGAATCGGCCGGACGCCGTCACCGCTGAAATCGCACTGATGGGGAAAGTGTTCTCTTCAGACCCGATAGGAATGACGCCAAGAAGAGTGTTCGGCACCTTGTACACGAACCTCGAGCTCGAGCACATCATTTCCGCTTTAAGGAAGGGGAAGAGGAGCGACACAATGAATCGCTGACCGTAAACCGAGGTTTCCCCCGGGGCAAGCATGAAGTCTGTGACGTTCTCAGAACCTACCGTGGATACGGCGTCGGAGGATTGGGACCTGTTCATGTTGTGAGTCTCGTCCGTAGGGGATAGTCCAGGGTTAGCCTACGTCACCGTAAGCACTCCGTTATCTTCCTCGCATCACGGTTGGTCGTCAAGCGACTCGACAGAAGATTGAGATCAAGCAGGTGACCTCAGCAACGCGCGGGACTCGTATAGAGTACTCAAGTCCACATCCTGGAGTACGCATTTTCAGTGACCAGTGTCGAGGTGGTTTAGCACTCCACGACGTTGACGGCCAGGCCGCCGCGGGAGGTCTCCTTGTACTTGGCGAGCATGTCCTCGCCGGTCTGGCGCATCGTCTCGATGACGGTGTCGAGGCTGACGGCGTGCCGGCCCTCGCCCCACAGGGCCATGCGGGCGGCGTTGATGGCCTTGACGGCCGCCACCGCGTTGCGCTCGATGCAGGGGATCTGGACGAGTCCGCCCACCGGGTCGCAGGTGAGCCCCAGGTTGTGCTCCATGGCGATCTCGGCGGCGTTCTCCACCTGGGCGGGCGTCCCACCCAGGGCCTCGGCCAGGCCGGCGGCCGCCATCGAGGAGGCCGATCCGACCTCCCCCTGGCAACCCACCTCGGCCCCCGCGATCGAGGCATTGGTCTTGATGAGCCCGCCCACGGCGGTGGCGGCCAGCAGGAAGCGGCGGGCGCCGTCGTCGTCGGCCCCGGGGATGAAACGCTCGTAGTAGGCCAGGACCGCCGGGACGATGCCCGCCGCGCCGTTCGTGGGGGCGGTGACGACGCGGCGCCCGGCGGCGTTCTCCTCGTTGACCGCGAGCGCGAACAGGTCCACCCAGTCCATGCCGCGCAGGGGGTCGGCCATGGTGAAGGCGGCGGCCGGGCCACTCGACTGGGCGCGCAGCCGCTCGTGGAGGGCCTTGGCGCGGCGGCGCACCCCGAGCCCGCCGGGCAGGATGCCCTCGGCGTTCATGCCGGCCTCGATGCAGGCCCGCATCGTGGCACGCAACCGGTCCAGGTAGGCGATGACCTCCTCCCGGCTGCGGGCGGAGAGCTCGTTGGCCAGGACGACGTCGGAGACGCTCAGACCCTCGCGCTCGCAGATCGCCAGCATCGCGGCCGAGGTGGTGAAGGGGAAGGGCGCAGGGGTGGCGTGGGCCTGGGAGGCGGAGGCGGTCGCCAGGGCCTGGATCGACGGCGCCCCGGGAGCTCCGACGTCCTCCATGACGAAGCCGCCGCCCACGGAGTAGTAGGTGCGGCGCAGAATCTCGGCGCCGCTGGCGCAGTAGGCGGTCAGGGTCATGCCGTTGACGTGGTAGGGCAGGACCCGCCCGGGCAGGAAGTGGATGTCGGCGCTCGGGCTGAAGGGGACGGGGCCGACGCCATCGACCACCAGCTCGCCGGCGGCCTCGACCTCCTCCATGAGGGACTCGCACACGACGGCGGGGACCGTCTCGGGCTCGTAGCCGGCCAGGCCCATGACGGCGGCGCGGTCGGTGGCGTGCCCGCGGCCTGTGGCGCCCAGCGAGCCGTAGAGCTCGACGGTGACGCGGCTGGGCTGCGGCAGGCCGGAGCCGGGGGCCGGGGAGGCGCACTCGCCGTCGGACGCCCCCGCGCCGCCTGGGCGGACCGCCTCGGCCAGCTCCCGGCTGAAGGCGCGGCCGGCCCGCATGGGGCCCACGGTGTGGGAGGAGGAGGGGCCGATACCGATGCGCATGAGGTCGAAGACGCTCAGCGGGCGGGGCGCCTGCTCGACGTCGATGGCCCCGGCCAGAAGCGCCGCGGGCGTGGCCGAGTCCAGTGCCGCAGAGACGAGCGCGGTCTCCCGGGCGACGTCGGATGGCTCAGTGACCGCCGTGGTCGCAGAAGCGGCTGCGGAATCGGGGGCGTTTGACGAGGTGGAGAGGCTGCGGCGGGTCACGTGCTTAATGTTGCACGTCCGCCGCCCGGGGCCCAACTCCGTGCCGGGACCTTCGTCCGTCTCAGTCCGTGGGGCGCACCAGCCACCAGGCGGCGTAGGGCGGCACGGGCACGCGCCCCTCCCCCGCCCCGTCCAGCGTGGTGGAGCCGAAGGGAACCGTATCGGTCAGGACGTCGGTGGCTCCCATGACCCCGAGCCGGGCGAGCTGGTCGGCGGCCACCGAGCGCCACTGCGGCGTCACGTTGTACACGCCCACGAAGCTGCCCCGAGGGTGGTCGCGGTAGGTCACCAGCACCCCGGGATCGTCGACGTCCTGGACCTGGGTGCGCACAACGGCGTCGAGCTGGGGCAGGCCGGCGCGCACCTGCGCCATGTGCGCCAGGTCGGTGAAGACGCGCCCCTCGACGGTGGAGCGGTCGCGGCGGTTGGCCAGCCGGCCCTCGTCGAGTCGGGGGCGACCGGCCCAGCGCGAGTCGGCCTCGTGGCCCGGCTCGGTGTCCCAGTTGGGGTCGTTGGGCTGGGCGAGCTCGTCCCCGCTCCACAGGACGGGGATGCCGCCCCAGCCGTAGACGATGGCGTGGGCCATGCGCAGGGCGTGGATCCGCTCCTCGCGCCAGGTCCACAGCGCCTCGGCCTTGTGCTCGGGGGTCTCGTCGGTGACGCCCTCCCAGGCCTCGGTGGCGGCCTCGATCCCGATGAGTGAGGCGGCCGTCCCGGCGATGCGCCGGTCCCCGGTGGCCGGGTTGTGCTGGAAGACCAGGCCCGCGGCGTCGGAGGTGGGGTACTCGCCGCTGTACCAGTCGGACAGGAAGGACCGGTGGTCGTAGCCGCTCAGGCCCACGGCGGCCGCGTCGTCGTCGTCGATGGCCCAGCCGATGTCGTCGTGGCAGCGCAGGTAGGTGATCCAGGTGGCGGTGGAGGGCTCGACCGGCAGATTCTGGAGGGCCTCGACGGCCAGGGTCGTGTCGCGCGCGGCGAGCATGGACCAGATCTGGACCATGAGGGAGTTGTGGTAGGCCAGGTCGGAGACCTTGCCGGTGTACTTGCCCTGGCCGAGGTACTGGAGGAGCTCGGTGGGGGCGACGATCGCCTCGGCCTTGAGGTCGACGGCGGGGCAGGCGATGCGGGTCAGGGCGCGCAGGACCTCGGCGATGGCGTGGACCTCGGGCTGGCCCTGGCAGTCGGTGCCCTTGCGCTTGATGGTGAAGGCGATGGCGTCCAGGCGCAGCACCTCGACGCCGCGGTTGGCCAGGTTCAGGACGATGCCGGCGAACTCGGCCATGACGTGGGGGTTGCGCCAGTTGAGGTCCCACTGGAAGGAGTTGAAGGTGGTCCACACCCAGCCGCCCACGCCGTCGTCCCAGGCGAAGTTGCCGGGGGCGAAGTCGGGGAAGACCTCTGGCAGGCTGCGCTCGTAGGCGTCGGGCTCCGTGCGGTCGGGGAAGATGAGGAAGTAGTCGCGGTAGCGCTGCTCGCCGGCGCGGGCCCGCACCGCCCACTCGTGCTCGGCGGCCACGTGGTTGAGGACGAGGTCCACCACGAGGGAGATGCCCTCGGCGCGCAGCTCGCCGGCCAGGTGCTCGAGGTCCTCCATGGTGCCCAGGTCCGGGCGCACGGTGCGGTAGTCGGCGACCGCGTAGCCGCCGTCGGAGTCACCGGGGCGCGGGGTGAGCAGGGGCATGAGGTGGAGGTAGGTGACGCCCAGCTCGCGCAGGTAGTCGATGCGGTCCTCCACGCCACGCAGGGTGCCGGCGAAGCGCTCGGTGTAGGCGGCGTATCCGACGCGGCCGGGGTGCTGGGCCCAGGCGGGGTCGAGGGTGCGGGCCAGGTCCAGGCGGCGCAGCTCGTAGTCGCGCTCCGCGTAGGCCCGGGCGGCCAGGGCCAGCAGGTTGAGTGCCTCCTCCTCGGCGGCGTCGCCGTAGAGGGTGGTGAGCCCGTCGAGGAGGTCGGGGTACCAGGCCTCCGCGCGCGTGAGGAAGATGTCCCGCTCCACGGCCTCAAGCGGGTCCAGGACGTGGAAGACGATGTCGTTGAGGGATGGCGGGAGGGACGTGGCGGCGCTCATAGATCTATGGTCCCCGATTCGGCGGCGGCGCGGTACTGATTTCCTCATCGTCCCGTCGACCGGGGCGGCCATCGGCGAGGCGGCGGCACGGTCGGGTGCGCGATCGGCCGCACAGTCGGCCCCCCGCCGGGCACCAACAGGCGCCGCCGGGCGCGGTCGGGTGCGGCCCCACCTCCTGAACCCGCGGCGCCGGCCGCCTAAGCTCACGGTCCCGGCCTCCCGAGCCCACGGCGTCGGCCGCCTCAACCCGCAGGCCCACCACCGACGGGGACATTCCACGCGGCCGGGGGCGTGTCCTTCCGGGCGGGGGCATTCGACGCCGTCGGGGACCGGAATCCTGTCCCCGAACGCGCGGCACGTCCCCGGCCGACCGGGACGGCACCCGGCCGCGCAGAATGTCCCCGGCCGTAGAAACAGCCGCGGAAACAAGCGCGCTCACGTCCCGAGTGCGCCGGAGTGTCAGGATTCGACGGCGTCGTAGGACTCGCGGTGGGCCAGGATCTGGGCGGAGTGGGTGTGGATCCAGGTGCGCAGCGCGTCGATGGGGGCCTGGAGGCTGCGGCCCAGGTCGGTCAGCTCGTAGTCGACCCGTGGCGGCACACCCGGCAGCTGGGTGCGCGTCACCAGGCCGTCGCGCTCCATGGATCGCAGCGTCTGGGTGAGGACCTTGGGCGTCACCCCGCCGACCCGAGCGCGCAGCTCGCCGAAGCGGCTCGGCCCGTCGGCCAGGACCGTCACCACCAGCGGGGTCCAGCGATCGACGACGTGGCGCAGCACCGTGCGCGACGGGCAGGCGGGCGAGAGGATGTCGAAGTCGAAGACCGGAGCCTGAACTCCCTCAGCGGAGGGAGCCGCACAGCATGAAGCACTCTCCCGAGGAACAGCGTCTCCTAACTCGCCCGAGGATGGTTCGATCGTGCTTTCCACACCCGAGGTGTCGATGCCGCGAGCGGCAACGACACTCCTCGGACTGCTGACGCCACCTCGTGCGACCTCCCGCCGATCAGCCATCAACCCCTTAGTTCGTGACACAACACACTCCCTTAGTTACTTTGAGGTACTTAGTACCTAAATCATATCATCGAGTCATCGCGAGGTCGCCGGCACCCGGCGCACTCACCTCGGACCAGCACCCCACCTACCTGGAGGAAGTCATGAAGATCGCCGTCATCGGAGGAACCGGCATGGTCGGCTCGGCCACCGTCACCGAGGCCGCCGGCCGCGGCCACGAGGTCGTCTCCGCCTCGCGCTCGGGCCGTCACGCCGAGGGCGCCGCGCAGGACGTCACCCTCACCCTGGCCGACACGCAGGCCGTCGTCGACCTCATCAACAGCTCCGACGCCACCGTCATCACCGTCTCCGCCGGCCGCGGAGAGTCCGCCCAGCCCGTCATTGACGCTCACCGCGCCCTCATCGCGGCGGCCCCCACCGGCCGGCTCATCGTCGTCGGCGGCGCCGGCTCCCTGCTCACGCCCGACGGCACCCGTCTGGTGGACACCCCCGGGTTCCCCGAGGAGTACAAGCCCGAGGCCCTCGCCTTCGCCGAGGTCCTCGACCTCTACCGCGAGGCCGGCAGCGCCCTGAACTGGACCCTGCTCTCCCCCGCCCCGGAGTTCACCGACAAGCCACGCACCGGCACCTACACCGAGGGCGGCAACCAGCCCGCAGGCAGCGAGATCTCCGTGGCCGATTTCGCCGTCGCCCTGGTGGACGAGGCCGAGAAGGACGCGCACCGCGGCCACCGCTGGACCATCGCCAACGCCTGAGCCCACGGCCGCTGACGGCGCGCCCGCCGAGCCGGGCCGGTTCCATGCGACCGACCCGGCTTGGCTCGCGCGCCCAGACCGGTGCAGGCTTGACCCATGACTGCCATCGCCCTGACCATCGCCGGCTCCGAGGCCTCGGGCGGCGCCGGCGCCCAGACCGACCTCAAGACCTTCCACACCCTCGGCGTCTACGGTTGCACGGCTCTGACCTGCATCGTCTCCATGGACCCCAAGGACGGGTGGAACCACCGCTTCGTCCCCGTGGACCCCGGCGTCATCGCCGACCAGATCGAGACCTGCGCCGCCGTCCACTCGCGCGTCGACGCCGTCAAGATCGGCATGCTGGGCACGGCGCCCACCATCGACGTCGTTGAGCAGGCCCTGGAGACCTACGACTTCCCCACCGTGGTGCTCGACCCGGTCCTCATCTGCAAGGGCCAGGAGTTCGGGGGCGCCCTCGAGGTGGATAACGCCCTGCGCACCAAGATCCTGCCGCGCGCCACGATGACCACCCCGAACCTCTTCGAGGCCGCCACGCTGGCGGGCATGGAGGAGATCACCTCCGTCGAGCAGCTCAAGGACGCCGCCAAGCGCATCCACGACCAGGGCGTCCCCAATGTCCTGGCCAAGGCCGGCCCGTCGCTGGGCACCGGCACCGCGCTGGACGTCTTCTACGACGGCACCACCCTGGAGGTCCTCGAAGTTGAGGCCGTGGGCACCGAGCGCGTCCACGGCGCCGGCTGCACCCTGGCCGCCGCGGTGACCGCCGAGCTCGCCAAGGGCGCCTCCCCACTTGAGGCCGCCGTCACCGCCAAGGAGGTCGTCTCCTCCTCCATCCGGCACGGCCTGCGCGGCAACATGCCCTTCCTCTACGTCTACCAGGGTGAGTACCGACAGGCCTGAGCCGCACCGCTGAGGCGCCCCTCGGTTCCTCACCGATCTTCCCGCTTCCACCATCCGCCGCCGACGGTTGTCAGCCCGTCGACGGCGGATGTGCGTCTTCTACGCCCATTTCTGTCACTCCTGGCGACTTTTCAAGCGGACGGCTGCGGCCACCGACCCATCCGCACCGGCCTGACCTGCACAGATGCCCCAGGCCCACCGACGCGACGCAGCACCGCCCCACCTAAAAGTCGCCATCCGTGACAGATCAACCCGAGCAAACCGGCACGCCAGTCCAGTAGATAGACAACCTAGTAACTAGGTAGTCTATAAACCATGGACTCTTCAGCGTCGCGCCTCCTGCGCGGATTCCTGGAACCCTGTCTGCTCTCACTGCTGGCCGAGCACGCCGACTACGGGCTGTCCCTGGCGCAGCGGCTCGCCGCCGCCGGATTGGACGAGGTACCCGGCGGCACGCTCTACCCGGCTCTCATGCGCCTGGAGAAGCGCGGCCTCGTCGCAGTCTCCTGGCGCCCCTCCACCTCCGGGCCCGCCCGCAAGTACTACGAGCTGACGGACGCCGGACACACCGAGCTCGCCGCACGACGAGCCGAGTGGCGCACCTTCTCCACTGCGGTCGGCGCTCTCATCGAGGGCCGCAGGGTACGCACAGAGGCCCTCTCATGAGCCGGCCCGAGGAGACCAGGGACCCGGCGGTGGACACGACGGCCGACTGGTACCGAAGCTTCGCCGTGGAGCTCGCCTCCCGCGGTCTGCCGTCCTCCGAGGTCGAGCGCACGGCCGCCTCGACCCAGGCGGAGGCCGAGGCGGCCGGGGTTCCGCCCGGCGACCTGTACGGACCTGCAGTCCTCTACGCCCGGGAGGTCGCCTCTGCACTGCGGGACTACCAGGCCGACGCACCCACTCCCACCCCGCACAGCTCGTTACCCCACGCCACTGCTGACCTCGGCACCACCGACCTCACCACCGCATCTGCCAAGACTCTGCCCGCAACCCCCGTGGTCCTGCGCCTGAGGGACGTCTCCGCGCGCCGCGGCAGGCGCACAGTCCTATCCGGCATCAACCTCACCATCCACCGCGGCGAGGTCGTCGCCGTCGTTGGAGCCAACGGGGCCGGCAAGTCGACCCTGCTTCAGCTGTGCGCGGGCCTGCTGCGCGCAAGCGGTGGGAGCATCGAGAGGACACCGAACTTCGGCTACGCGCCTCAGCTCGACTCCTTGGCGCCGCTGCTGACGGTCGACGAGCACCTCCGGCTCTTCGGGGCGGCACGCGGGATCCGGCAAGGCCGCTCCATCTCGACCGGCCGCCGTCTCCTCACCCGCCTGGGCTGGACCGCCCGCGGAGACCAGACCGCCGGGACCCTCTCGGGTGGGACCCAGCAGAAGCTCAACGTCGCTCTCGCCCAGCTCGACGCGCCCGACCTGCTCCTCCTGGATGAGCCCTACCAAGGCCTTGACGCTCTGGCCTACGAGGATCTGTGGGCTCTCATCTCGGCCTGGCGCACCTCGGGCGCGGGCGTCCTGCTGGTCACCCACCTGCTGCGCGATGTCGACCTGGTCGACCGCGTCATCGAGCTCCCGGCCCCGCAGGAGGACGCAAGCCGGGCTGTCCTCCGAATGCCCCGGCGGGTACAGCGAAAGGAGTCCGCATGAGCACCTTGCCTGACCAGTCCACGCCGGAGACCAAGTGGGGCCGCTCCGAGGGCGCCCGGTTCCAGGCGAAGGCCGCAACCACGGGCCTGGTCGCACTCGTCACCCTGCGTGAACTCGCCCGACGGCGCGGCGCACTCGCACTGGCGACCCTCCTGCCCCTGACCTTCTACCTGGTGCGCCTGGAGACGCACTGGACCGCCATCCGGCTCCTGTCGATCGGCCTGGGCTGGGCGACGGCGACGCTGGCGCTGTTCACGCAGGTCTCGTCCCGCTCAGTGGACCGCCGCCTCGCCGTGAGCGGGGCTCGGCCCGCAAGCCTGCTGCTGGGCCGATACCTCGCCGTACTCGGGCTCGGCTGGATCCTCGGCCTGCTCTACAGCGGCCTCGTCCTGGCCACGATCGGCGACGAGCTCACCCACCCCGGCGCAGTGCCGGTCATGCTGCTGCTGACCGCCACCGTCGCCACTCCCCTGGGCTCCCTGGCCGCCGCCCTGGTTCCACGGGACCTCGAAGGCGCACTTCTACTGCTGTCAGTCATGGCGGTGCAGGTACTGGTGGATCCTTCCGAGGGCTGGACCCGAGTGCTGCCGCTGTGGTCGACCCGGGAACTCGCGAGCGTCGTCGTGGAGAACCTGGGGTCCGAGACCACCGACTACCTCCGCCGCGGACTGGCGCACGGCGCCGCCATGGCCGTCCTGCTGACGACGGCGAGCTGGGCCGTGGGCGTGCTGCGCCTGCGCACGGTCCGCCTCCCGGCCCCGTCCCCTGTCGGGCCGGCCTACTCGTAGGCGGGCTCGGGGGTGACGTCGCGCGCCATGTTGGCGAAGCGCGAGACGTGCCCCTGGAAGGCCACGGGGATGGTGCGGGTCTGCCCGTTACGGTGCTTGGCCACGATGATGTCGGCCTCGCCGGGGCGCTCCTCGTTGTTGTAGTACTCCGGGCGGTGCAGCAGCACGATGATGTCCGCATCCTGCTCCAGTGACCCGGACTCGCGCAGGTCGCTCATCTGGGGCTTGTTGCCGGTGCGCTGCTCGGGACCGCGGTTGAGCTGGGCGACGGCGATCACCGGGATCTCCAGCTCCTTGGCCAGCAGCTTGAGGGAGCGGGAGAACTCGGAGACCTCCTGCTGGCGCGACTCGACGCGCTTGCCCGAGCTCATGAGCTGGAGGTAGTCGATGACCATGAGCCCCAGGTTGTGCTGCTGCTTCATGCGCAGCGCCTTGGAGCGAATCTCCGGCATCGTGAGGTTGGGCGAGTCGTCGATGAACAGCGGTGCGTTGGAGACGGGGTTGTAGGCCACGGCGACGTCGGTCCAGTCGCGGTCCTCCATCTGGCGCGAGCCGCGCAGCTTGTTCATGTCAACGCTGGACTCGGCGGCCAGGATGCGCATCATGAGCTCCATGCGCCCCATCTCCAGGGAGAAGTAGCAGCTGGTGATCCCGTGGTGGATCGACGCCGAGCGGCAGAAGTCCACGGCGAGTGTGGACTTCCCCATGGCGGGGCGCGCCGCCACGATAATCATCTGGCCGGGGTGGAGCCCGCCGGTGAGCTCATCGAGCTCGATGAAGCCGGTCGGCACCCCGGTCAGCGCCCCGTTGTCGCGGTTCTGGGCGGCCTCGATCTCCAGGTTGGCCTCGCCCAGCAGCTCGGAGACGGCGACGTAGTCCTCCTTCTCCCCCTCGTGGTGAGCCACCGAGTAGACCTCGGCCTCGGCCAGCGTGACGAGCTCGGCGATGTCGCCGGCGTCGGTGGAGTACCCCAGCTGGGTGATGCGGGTGCCGGCCTGGACCAGGCCGCGCATGAGCGCCTTGTCCTTGACGATGCGGGCGTAATAACCGGCGTTGGCGGCGGTGGGGACGGTGGCCATGAGGGTGGCCAGGTAGGGGGCGCCGCCGATGCGCTCGAGCTCGCCGCGCTTGGAGAGCTCGTCGGCGACGATGAGCGGGTCGGCGGGCTCGGAGCGGTTGTAGACCTCGACGATCGCGTCGAAGATCGACTCGTGAGCCGAGCGGTAGAACTCCGGGCCGCGCAGGACATCGATGACGTCGGTGATGGCCTCCTTGCTCAGGAGCATGCCGCCGAGCGTGGCCATCTCGGCCTCGAGGTCCTGGGGCGGAAGGCGGTCGAAGGCAGAGCTGTCGGTGCGGACGCTTCCGCCGTCGGCGCCGCCCGAGCCGGCCTGAGCGCCCATGCCGTTGTCCATCGGCCACCTCCCGCACTGTCACGCCGGTTGGTCCCGGCTCGTCCTACTGCTCCCGACGACGGCCCGCGGCGTCAGGAAGACGCTCGCCCGCGTGGAGCGCGCGCGCGACGATAACGCCATCGGGCAGGCCCCGCAAACTCTCAAGTTCACCGGCCTTGGGGATATCGGCACGACCGCTGTGGGAAGACCCCCAACGCCTGGGGACAGAGGTGGGCAGGCTGTGGACACAGATGTGCGCACTGGTGGCGACTCCCCCGCAGGAAGGCGACTTTGCCTTGGTATACCAGGAATCTGAGAGTTCAGGGTTCCTATAGGTTCTTCCCACGACATCACAATGTGATCTGTGGACAAGTGGGTAAACCTGTGGACAAACATCATCTTCGACTTGAGGTCCGCACCGTTTGTGACTCCCCTACAGGGTGGTCCGTTCCAGTTATCCCCAACCCCCGCCATCTCGGCCGAACATCGGCTTCATCATGCATATCTTCAGCAAATATTCAGCCTTCTAGTACTTTCCTGGAGCTCGAAGAGTTGTGTGATCCCCCAGGACAATCCCGGCGATCCGTAGCCTCGGTCACGCCCAGGCTCCACCGCCGCGACCTCACCTCAACCTCATCCTCAACCTGGCCGTGAGGACCTCCCCGGACAGTCTCCCTCCGTGCTCGGAGCCGGCACCCGGCCCCTACCCTCGAGCGCTCCGCGGTGGCGGCCACGCGCTCCTCACTGCGCGGTACCGCCCGGGGACCGCCGAGGCGCTGATCCTCCGGCGCGGACCCCTGGTCCACAATGGGGCCGTGCCCAACACCAGTCACCCCGACTCCTCCGGCCTCAACCGTCAGGTCCTGTCCCTGGCCGTCCCCGCTCTGGGAGCTCTCATCGCTGAGCCGCTCTTCGTCCTGGCGGACTCGGCCATGGTCGGCCACCTCGGCGCGGTGAGCCTGGCGGGCCTTTCCCTGGCCTCGACGATCCTGACGACGACGGTGGGCCTGTTCGTCTTCCTGGCCTACGCCACCACGGCGACGACGGCGCGGCTGTTCGGGGCCGGCCGGCGCACCGAGGGCCTGCGGGCCGGCGTCGACGGCATGTGGCTGGCGCTCCTGCTGGGGCTGGGGGCGGGCGCCTTCCTCGGGCTGACCGCCCCCTGGCTGACCGCAGCGATGGGCGCCGACGGCGCGGTGGCTCAGGCGGCCGTGGCCTACCTGCGCGCCTCATGCCCGGGACTGCCCGGGATGTTCGTTGTCCTGGCTGCCACCGGCGTGCTGCGCGGCCTGCTGGACACGCGCACGCCCTTCGTCGTGGCCACGGCCGGGGCGGTCTTCAACGTCGTCGTCAACGCGATCCTGCTCTACGGCGTCGGAATGGGGATCGCGGGCTCGGGGGCCGGCACCGCGATCGCGCAGACGGCCATGGCGCTGGCGCTGGCCGGTCCGATCGCCCGGGCGGCCCGGGCGGCCGGCGTGGGACTGCTCCCCCACCGCCAGGGCCTGCGGGCCTCCCTGGGCAGTGGGACGCCCCTGCTCATCCGTTCACTGAGCCTGCGGGCGGCGATCCTGGCGACCGTGTGGGCGGCAACCGCGCTCGGGGAGGTGTCGCTGGCCGCCCACCAGGTGGTCAACGCCCTGTGGACCTTTGCGGCCTTCGCGCTGGATGCGCTGGCCGTGGCGGCGCAGGCCCTCATCGGCACCGCCCTGGGTCAGGCCCAGAGGGCGGACGCGGACTCGGCCGCACCGGAGGCTGAGGCCCTCACCGAGGAGGAGGCCGGGACTGCTGCGGCGACCGCCGGCTGGTCCATTGACGAGCTCCTGAAGCGGATGCTGGCCTGGGGCGCCGGGACGGGGGTCCTTATCGGCGTACTCATGGCGGCGGGCGCCGCCTGGCTGCCCCGCGCCTTCACCTCCGACCCGGGCGTCATCGCAGCCGCCACCCCGACGCTCCTGGTCGCGGCGAGCGCGCAGCCACTCGCCGGGGTCGTCTTCCTGCTCGACGGCGTGCTCATGGGCGCCGGCGACGGCCGCTACCTGGCCCGGGCGGGTCTGGTGACGCTGGTGCCCTATGTGCCGCTCGCGCTGCTCATCGGGGGCGGCGTGCTGCCAGGGGCTGGCGGGGCGACGTCGGGCCTGGTGCTGCTGTGGATCGCCTTCGCCTGGGTCTTCATGGCCGCCCGAGGCGCCACCACCTACCTGCGCTCGCGCGGCACCGCCTGGCGCCACTGACCTCCCCCTCGCCGCCCGGCCCCGCCGGCCCCTCGCCCCGCGCGGTCGTGCCTTATGCCTCGGGATCGAGGGTTAAGGGTACTGTGTTGTCTCATGACTTCTGAGAGTTTCGGATGTCATGACATCTGAGACACCGGTTGGGTGCGTCTGCCGGATGG
>NZ_JBGEVE010000009.1:0-59287 GCF_048514265.1 Actinomyces sp. SKVG-SVH-4(1)
CAGAACGGATCCTCCGTCTTTCTTTCACCGGGAAGTACTTTCATCGAGGTGTACGTCCGATCACCAGAAGCAACCGTCTTCCTTGAGGTCCGACGCCGCCCGCGTCATAGAGGGTGCGGTGGGCCGCCGGGGCTCACTTGCCCTGGTTGGCCACCGCCGCGATCTTGGCCTCGGCCTCGGGGTCGAGGTAGCGGCCGCCCTTCTTGAGGGGCTTGAGGGTCTCCTCGTCGAGCTCGTAGACCAGCGGGATCCCGGTGGGGATGTTGACGCCGGCGATGTCGTCGTCGGAGATGTCGTCGAGGTGCTTGACGATGGCGCGCAGCGAGTTGCCGTGGGCGGCGATCATGACGGTCTTGCCGGTCTTGATCTCGGGGACGATAGTGCCCTCCCAGTAGGGCAGGAGGCGCTCGAGGACGTCCTTGAGGCACTCGGTGGCCGGGATGGGCTCACCGGCGTAGCGGGGGTCGGCGTCCTGGGAGAACTCCGAGCCGGCCTCGATGGCCGGCGGCGGCACGTCGTAGGAGCGGCGCCACTGCATGAACTGCTCCTCCCCGTACTCGTCCCGGATCTCCTTCTTGTTCTTGCCCTGCAGGGCGCCGTAGTGGCGCTCGTTGAGGCGCCAGTTGCGCTCGACCGGGATCCAGTGGCGGTCCGCGGCGTCCAGGGACAGGTTGGCGGTCATGATGGCGCGGCGCAGCATCGAGGTGAAGAGCTTCTCGGGGAGGACGCCGGCCTCCTTGAGCAGCTCGCCACCGTGGACGGCCTCGGCGCGGCCCTTGTCTGACAGCGGGACATCGACCCAGCCGGTGAAGAGGTTCTTCGCGTTCCATTCGCTCTCGCCGTGGCGGAGCAGTACGAGGGTGTAAGCCATGGCCCTATCCTGCCAGGATCGCGGGCATGGCGCGAGGCCCAAGGGGCCCAGAAGAGCGCCTCCACGGTGGGGTACCGGCGCATCGCCCCAAAGGCACGACTGGCAGCGATACTGCCCGCTCACGGAACAAATTCACGTACTGAAAACACAACGACCCCGGTAATGCGCCTGAGCGCACAACCAGAGTCGTGGTGCGAGGTGGCAGTCAGCTCGAGAATGACATGCGGGGTGCCGGCAGCATCTGAGCCAGGCGCCCCACGTTCCCTCAGTTGCCGGGGTTGACCTCGTAGTAGGCCTTGCGCACCTCAGCGGAGACGCGGCCGCGGTCAGAAACCTCAAGGCCCTGCTCACGGGCCCACTCGCGAATCTTCTGAGTGTCAGAGGGGCCGCTGGAACGACGACGACCGGAACTACGGCGGCCGCCGGTGCGACGAGCCTTTCCAATCCATTCCTCAAGGGACTCACGAAGAGCGGCTGCGTGCTCGTCGTTCAGGTCGATCTCGTAGGAGACGCCATCAAGGGCGAAGGTGACGGTCTGATTGGCCTCGGACCCGTCGACATCGTCGACGAGGATGACCTGAGTCTTCTGTGCCATGATTCCTCAATCTGAGTGGAGGGAGCGGGCCCGAAGGATGTATCCCGCTGCGGACAACGTTAGATTAAACAATAGTTGCCCTCAATGCAACACGGCTATTCGTCGCCCTCATTACCGGCAGCTCCCCCCAATCACCCAGTGATGCGCGATGACATACCACCCCGAAGGTCTTGACGACTGAGACGAAAACTGTGAAAGCACTGAGGTCATGTTTGGAGATCCCCACGAGACTCGGCGGAACAATCCAGGCATGGCACCCCACCTCCTCCCGCTGCATAGAGGTATCCAACGACCAGTCAATCAGAGGCGGCCAATCTCCCAGATGACTCTCAGATAGCGGTGGGGGATTCTCTCAGCCGGAAGACAATGCCTGAAGCGCCACCACCCTCACCCTGAGGAACATCACGTCAAGCCAGGAGAATCCTCCCCGGTCAAGCCGCGACACCCCCTTGCCACTCGACGGCGAAGGATTTCGGCCATGCGGTCATCCCCAAAACCCGGGCCAGGAACGACCACTGCGGCCACCGAATGTGCCGGACGGCACACCGAGCGGCTGCGGGCAGGGCGCCGGGAACCCAAAAGCCCCGAGAGGTATTACCTCCCGGGGCTGATCGAGCCGCCTGTGGGAATCGAACCCACGACCTATTCATTACGAGTGAATCGCTCTGCCGACTGAGCTAAGGCGGCGCTGGCACAAGCAGCAGAGCCGAACATACCGGCCTCGCGGCCGCCACCGCAATCCAGCGCCGCGGGGAGAACCGTGTTCCTCGACACAGTTAACCGCCCGCCTCGCCGCATCGGCACCACCGTCGAGGACAAAGAGCCCTCCAAACCCCCAGGCCTCCCCGGATTCCCCGACTCAGCTCTGGATCATGACGACGTCGTGGCACATCCTGGACAGGAGTGCGCCTGAGCCCAACAGTCGCCCCGAATCACCCGCACCATCCAGGCCCGGTATTCTCCGCACGTCATTCAACAGGTCTCCCTCTCCGTAAGGATCCCCATGAGCGAGTCTCCGTCCAGCCACTCCCCCACCTCTCCAGCGCCACATTCGGGTGCGTCGCCGTCACCCTCCCGAGCTTCCCAGCCCGACCAGATCCGGGACCGCGGCGACGCCGGATACAACAAGTCGCTGAAGAACCGCCACCTGCAGATGATCGCCATTGGCGGCTCCATCGGCACGGGTCTTTTCATGGGTGCCGGCGGCCGACTCAAGGAGGGCGGGGCGGGGCGGGGCTGATGTTCGCCTATGCCGTCTGCGGAATCTTCGCCTTCCTCATGGTGCGCGCTCTGGGCGAGCTCGCCATCCGCAGACCCTCCTCCGGAGCATTCGTCTCCTACGCCCGCGAGTTCCTCGGCGAGAAGGGCGCCTACATCACCGGCTGGTTCTTCTTCCTGGACTGGTCGGTCACCGTCATGGCGGACATCACGGCCGTGGCCAACTATCTCCACTACTGGAAGGCTCTGGAGGTTGTCCCGCAGTGGGTCTTCGCGCTCATCGCGCTCGTCCTGGTCTTCATTCTCAACATGCTCAACGTCAAGATGTTCGGTGAGGCCGAGTTCTGGTTCGCGCTCATCAAGGTCGCCGCCATCGTGTCCTTCATGGTGGTGGCCATCGTCGCCATTGTTCTCGGGCTTCACACCGGAACGGACCCCCAGGGAGGCGCGATCACCGCGGGGGCTCACAACATCCTCGGAAACGGTGGGTTCTTCCCCAAGGGATTCCCGATCGTCTTCGCCCTGACCCTCGGTGTGGTCTTCGCCTTCGGTGGCACGGAGATGGTGGGTGTGGCAGCAGGTGAGGCCACGGAGGCCGAGAAGATCCTACCCAAGGCGATCAACTCGATGATTCTGCGCATCTTCGTCTTCTACGTCGGCTCGGTCATGCTGCTGGCACTGGTCCTGCCCTACACCTCCTACTTGAAGGACCAGTCGCCCTTCGTCACCTTCTTCTCCGGGATCGGTGTGCCCTACGCCGGCGACATCATTCAGGTCGTCATCCTCACCGCAGCGCTGTCCTCCCTCAACGCCGGCTTGTACGCCACCGGACGCACCCTGCGCTCCATGGCGGTGGCCGGTGAGGCCCCTCGGGTGGCGGCCGGGCTCAACAAGCATCAGGTTCCCACCTGGGGCATCATCATCACCTCCGCCCTGGGACTGCTCGGCGTCGTCCTCAACGCCCTCGTGGAAAAGGACGCCTTCGAGATCGTCATGAACCTGGCCGGCATCGGCATCGCCGGCACCTGGGGAGCCATCCTCGTCACCCACCTCGCCTTCCTGCGGCGGGTGCAGGAGGGCAAGGAGGTGCGCCCGGCCTACCGGATGCCCTGGGCCCCCTGGTCCAACTACGCGGCCCTGGCCTTCTTCACCATCGTCGTGGTCTCGAACGTGGCCGACCCGGCCGGACGCTGGACTCTGGCCCTGTTCGCCATCGTCGCCGTCATGATGGTGGCAGGCTGGTACGCGGTGCGGGGACGCATTCGGGGCGACCTGCTCGATGACGTCCTCGCCGACGAGGTGGACGAAGCCGCATCCGCCCCGTCGCACGAGGCCTGAGCGACAGGAGGCTGAGCCCATGCACGTTCACATCATCTACACCGGGGGCACCATCGGGATGGTGGACTCCCCTCACGGTCTCGTTCCCGGTGCGGATCTGGAGGGGTGGCTCCACTCGCTGCTGGAGGGCACGCCCCTGGCGCGCTCAGTGTCGGTGACCTCGCTGGCCCCGCTCATCGACTCCTCGAACGCCACCCCGCTGTCCTGGCAGGCGATCGTGGACGGCCTGCGCGCCCACGCCGCGGCCGACCCGCAGGCCGCCTTCGTCATCCTGCACGGGACCGACACCATGGCCTACACCAGTGCCGCCCTGTCCTATGCGCTGACGGATCTGAGCGCTCCGGTCGTCGTCACCGGCTCCCAGCTCCCCCTCGGAGAACTGGGAACCGACGCCGCAGCGAATGTCACCGGGGCGCTCAAGGCCGCCACCTCCGGGCGCCTGGAGGGGGTGGCACTGTTCTTCGGGCATCGGCTCCTGGCCGGGAACCGGGTCACGAAGTCCTCCTCGTGGGCCTTCACCGGTTTCGAGTCCCCCAATGCGGCTCCTCTGGCCACCACTGGCGCCCCGTGGCAGTGGGCCCCAAGCACCCGGGGCGGGGCCGGTTGGAAGAACGTCGCCCCCTACGCCCGTCACGACGTCGTCGTGGTCGACCTGGTCCCGGGCATCACCGCGGCCCGCCTGGAGGCGCTGCTGACACCGCTGCCCGAGGCCGTGGTCCTGCGGGCCTTCGGAGTCGGCAACGTGCCGTCCCAGGAGCCGGGCCTGACCGACGTCGTCGAGCGAGTGATCGATGCCGGGACGGCCGTCATCGTCACCTCCCAGTGCCACGAGTCCGAGGTCCTCCTGGGGCACTACGAGGCCGGAGACGCACTGGCCCGCAGTGGCGCCGTCGGCAGCCGCGACATGACCCTGGAGGCCGCCTACGCCAAGGTCCAGTTCCTGCTCTCGCAGGGACTGACGGGAGACGACCTGGCCGGCTGGATGGGACGGTCCATCGCCGGTGAGCTCAGCCCGTGAGGCGAGCGGCCCGTAAGCCTCGCGGTGCCGGGTCCTCCAGGCCCTCCACTGCCCGCTGACGAATCGGCCCCGGACGACGCGACTGTCGTCCGGGGCCGATCTCATGGCCTGCGGGAACCGGGAGGGCCGGCTGGCCTGGCGATGGTCAGCAGGTGAGTCCCTTGGCCGGCATCGTCCCGTTGAGCAGGTAGGTGTCCACGGCCTTCTTGACGCAGTCGTTGGAGCGCCCGTAGGCGGTGTGCCCGTTGCCCTTCCAGGTCATGAGCTGACCGGTCTCGAGCTGATCGGCCAGTGCCTCGGACCAGGCGTAGGGCGTGGCCGGGTCGCCGGTGGTGCCCACCACGAGGATCGGCGCGGCACCGGAGGCCGTGATCTTCTCGCGCTTGCGGCTCGACTTATGGCCCCAGCCCTGGCAGTAGGCATCGGGGTAGAGCAGCTGGGAGCCGAAGGTGGGCGAGGCCTCGTTGACGGCCTTGGCCTCCTCCTCCCAGGAGGAGTTGTCCCCCTGGACCGGGTAGTCCAGGCAGTTGACCGCCATGAGGGCCTCAGCGCCGTTACCGGAGTAGCTGCCGTCGCTCTGGCGGGAGGAGACGGCGTCGGCGATGGCCAGCAGCGCGCTTCCGTCCGGACTGCCCACCTTGCCCATCGCCTGGGACAGCGCCAGGGTGAGGGAGGGCCACAGCTGGGTCTGGTACATCGAGCCCAGCACCCCGTAGACGGCCAGGTCGTAGGTCAGCGGCCGCTTGTCGTCGGAGGTCGGCAGGGGCGCCGCCTTCGTGGACTCGAGGAACTCGCGGACCTGGGAGACTCCGGAGTCGACGTCCCCGCTCAGGGGGCAGCCGAGCTTGGAGCTCTGGCAGTTCTGCACGTAGGCCCGCAGCGAGGCCTCGAAGCCCTTGGCCTGCCCCAGGGACAGGTCCGCGGCGCTCAGGGAGGGGTCGACGGCGCCGTCGAGGACCAGCCGCCCGGTGTTGGCGGGGAACAGCTCGGCGTAGGTGGCCCCCAGGTAGGTGCCGTAGGAGAAGCCCAGGTAGGTCAGCGCCTGCTGGCCGTCAACCGCCCGCAGGATGTCGAGGTCCTTGGCGGCGCTGATGGTGTCGATGTGGTCCAGGAGCCCCGCGGGGCTGGTCTTCGACGCGCAGGCCTCCCCCATCTTCTGCGCCCGCTCCTGAGTCGCGGAGGCCGAGGGGGTCGCCGGGTCGTTCGCCCCGGCCCGTTCGGCGTCGAGCTCGGCGTCGGTCAGGCAGTCGACCGCCGTGGAGGCGCCCACGCCACGCGGGTCGAAGCCGACGACGTCGTAGGAGCTGGTGAGGTTCTTGGAGAAGTAGGAACCGGCGCTCTCAACCAGCTCGATGCCCGATCCTCCCGGCCCACCCGGGTTGACGAACAGCGAGCCGACGGAGTCCTCGCTAGCGGCCCGCTTCTTCACCGCGATCTCAATCGTCTCGCCGCCGGGGTTGTCGTAGTCCAGCGGCACCTTGACCTTGGCGCAGGTGAAGCCGGTGTCCTTCCCCGACGTCGCCTCGCCCATCCCCTTCTTGTCACAGGCGTACCAGGAGACCTTCTGGTTGTAGAAGCTCTCCAGCCCGGCCGGAATCGTTGCCGTGGCCGACGCCGTTGCCGGCGTTGCCTTGATATCGGTGTCATCCTGGCAGGCGGTCAGGCCCCCGCACACCAGAAGCGCGGAGAGAGCCACGAGCAGAGGCTTGATACGAGGCCGAGGCGAGGTCGCAGTAGTCACGATGTGAACCATATGCTGCCGTGCCGCCGGGGGCCTCCTCCTGGAGACGGAGTGGGAAGAAGTTCCCATCGAGGCCCCCGGGGCGGGGACGGTCCGGCTTCACTGTCCGTTCTTGCAGGTCAGCCCCTCCTCGGGCATGGTCCCGCTGATGAGGTAGGTGTCGACGGCCTTGTGGATGCAAGCCCCTGAGCGCCCGTACGCGGTGTGCCCGTTGCCCTCCCAGGTCAGGAGCCGGCCGGACTCGAGCTGATCGGCCAGGGCCTGGGACCAGGCGTAGGGCGTTGCCGGGTCGCCGGTGGTGCCCACCACCAGGATGGGGGCCGCCCCCTTGGCGTGGATGGGTGCGGGCTTGCGGGTCCCGTTGTGCCCCCAGGCCTGGCAGCGCGCATCCTGGTTGCCCAGGGAGGCACCGAAGGTGGGCGAGCTCTGGAGGATCTGCTGGTACTCCTTCTCCCAGCTGGTCATATCGCCCTGGACGGGGATGTCCAGGCAGTTGACGGCATAGAAGGTCGGAGCGCTGCCCCCGGCCGCCACCTTGCCGTAGAGCACCTGGATGTAGGAGCCGTCCTTCTGGGTGATGGCCTGGTCGAGGGCGTAGGTGAGGAGGGGCCAGTACTCGGAGGTGTACAGGAATCGGCGAACGACGCTGCGGATCGTGCTGCCGTCCACGGTGACGTTCGGGTCTGAGGTCTTCAGCGGTGCCTGATCGGCCGAGGAGATGAGGGTGCGAACCTGTTGGACTCCGGCGTCGGCATCACCGGTCAGGGGGCAGCTCTGGCCCTCCTGGACGGCCTGGCCGGACTGGCACTGCTGGACGTAGGTGCGCAGTGCGGTCTCGAAGCCCTGGGCCTGCCCGGCGGCCCGGTCCCCCAGCGACAGGGAGGGGTCGACGGCGCCGTCGAGGACCATACGGCCGGTGTTGGCGGGGAAGAGCTCGGCGTAGTGAGCACCCAGGTAGGTGCCGTAGGAGAAGCCCAGGAAGTTGAGCTTCTGGTCCCCGGACAGCGCCCGCAGGACATCAAGATCCCGAGCCACCGAGACGGTATCCACATGGTCGAGCAGCCCCGCCGGCTTGGTGTGGGCGGCGCAGTTGGCCTCCTCCTGCTTGAAGTCCTTGGTGATCTCCTCGATCAGGGACGGGAAGGCGACGTTGGCCTCTGCTCCGCCGTCGGCGGCAGGATTCTCAGCGTCCCGGAAGGGGGTGGGGTCGTCCCCGGCGACGTCGGCGACGAGGGATCCGGGTTGGGGCTCGTTGACGCCCATGCCCCCCTGGGCGGCCTTGGCGGGTTGCTGGCCCGCGCCGTCATCGCAGGTGATGGGGGTGGAGGCGCCGACGCCGCGGGGGTCGAAGCCGATGATGTCGTAGGCCTGGTTGAGGGCGGGCGAGAACTGGGTCTCGTTGTTCTCCACCATCTCCACCCCGGAGTAGCCGGGGCCGCCGGGGTTGACGAAGAGGGTGCCCTGGCGCACCGAGCCGGTGGCCTGGTGCTTCTTCATCGCGATCTCAATGGTCTGCCCGTCCGGCTGGGAGTAGTCCAGCGGCGCGGTGACCTTGGCGCACTGAAAACCGGTCTTCTCGGCCGACTTCTCCATCCCACCGGTGGCCACGCAGTCGTACCACTCGACCTCCTGACTGTAGAAGGACTCCAGCCCCCGGGGAACCGCCGCCTGAGACGACGCAGCCGCAGCCGAACCCACAGCGGGCACCGCAGCAGCGGGAACCACACCGGCCCCCACCCCCAGGCACACGCCCGCCACAGCCGCCAGCACCCCGGCAGACACCCGACGGCGCCCCGGAACGGCTCGTCGCGGACCTGACAATTCATTCACGCTATTTTTCATAACCGTTATATTACAAACAGGAAACGGACGTGTCCGCGTCATGAGCAGGCATCTAAGAGAAGAAAAGCACCGTGGTTGGGGCGCTTGATTCCAGCGCCCCAACCACGGTGATGAGTGCCCGCAGCCCCCTGACGCCCCTCAGCGGGAAGCCGGCAGGAGGACAGCGGCTCCGGCAGCTCCTCGGATGCTCACTCCGTGCCGTGGCACGTCAGCCCCTTCTTGGGCATGGTGCCGGTGAGCAGGTAGGTGTCGACCGCCTTGATGACGCAGGGGCCGCGCCCGGAGCTGGCGTATGCCGTGTGGCCGTTGCCCTCCCAGGTGAGGAGCTGGCCGGAGTCCAGCTGGTCTGCCAGCGCCTCCGCCCACTCGTACGGAGTGGCCGGGTCGCCGGTCGTCCCGATCACGAGGATCGGCGCGGCCCCCTTGGCGTGGAGCGCCTTGGACGGCTGAGTGCCGGTGTGCCCCCAGGCCTGGCAGCCGAGGTCGCCGGCCTCCGTGACGGTTGCGAAGCGGGGGGCGATCCTCTCCAGCTCCTTGCTCTGCGCCGTCCAGGTGGCCATGTTGCCCTCGACCCGGTAGTCCAGGCAGTTGATGCCGATGTTCGCTCCGGTGTTGACCTGGGGCTGCGCGGCGATCTGGTCCGCCATGGCCCTGAAAGTTGAGGCGTCGTGCTGGTTGATGACCTGCCCCAGGGCCTCACTGACGGCGCTCCATGAGCTCTCCGGGAAATAGAGCACGAACCCCACGATCCGCTTCATCTCCTCGCCCGTCACCGGACGATTCGGATCCGATGAGGGCACGGGCGACTGGTTGGCCGAGGTGAAGACGTCCCCGACCTGCTTGACGCCCGCGTCAGTGTCACCGGTCAGGGGGCAGCTCTGTCCCGACTGGCACCAGGCGACATAGTTGCGCAGCGCCCGCTCGAAGCCCAGGGCCTGCCCCTGCCTGCGCTCGCTGTAGCTCAGGCTGGGGTCCAGGGCGCCGTCGAGGACCAGCCGCCCGGTGTTGGCCGGGAACAGCTCGGCGTAGGTCGCCCCCAGGTAGGTGCCGTAGGAGAAACCCGTGTAGTTGAGCTTCTGGTCCCCGGACAGCGCCCGCAGCACGTCGAGATCCCGGGCCACCGAGACGGTGTCCACATGGTCGAGCAGCTCGGTCGGCTTGGTGCGGGAGGCACAGTCGGCCTCCAGCTGCTTGAAGCGTTCGGACATGACGGTGGCCCGCTTCTCGAATGCTACGGGGGTGCCTGCGCCATCGACTGGAGAGACCCCCTCCATCGCCTTCGCCTCCGCGTCGGTGCTGCAGGTGATGGCGGTGGAGGAGCCGACGCCGCGGGGGTCGAAGCCGATGATGTCGTAAGCCTTCTGCACTCCGGCGAAGGTCGTCGTCGCCATCGCGCCGACGTTGTCCACCCCGGATCCGCCAGGGCCGCCGGGGTTCATGAAGAGGGTGCCCTGGCGCACCGAGCCGGTGGCCAAGTGCTTCTTCATCGCGATCTCAATGGTCTGGCCATCGGGCTGGGAGTAGTCCAGCGGCACGGTGACCTTGGCGCACTGAAAACCGGTCCTGTCAGCCGACTTCTCCACCCCGGCAGTGGCCACACAGTCATACCACTCGACCTTCTGACTGTAGAAGGACTCCAGCCCCTGGGGAACCGCCGCCTTAGACGACGCAGCCGGAGCCGGCCCTGCGGCGGGCAGCGCAGCAGCGGGGACCGCACCGGCCCCCACCCCCAGGCACACACCCGCCACAGCCGCCAGCACCCCAGCAGACACCCGACGGCGTCGAAGCCCTCCGGGGCGTCGCCTCGCCTCCGCGAGCGCAGGCACGATCCGATTCCTTGGATGATGCTTCGTTCTCGTTTCCATACCCAGCATGGTATGAACCGTTCGGTCGGTGTGTGATCCCTCTCAGGGATGAGATGGGCCGTTGCCCTCTCGGCCGCGAGTCCCGGTGCCCTCCGGGTCCTCAGCGGGCACCAGCCCCCAGGAGGCGGCCCAGGCCCAGAGCCGATCGAGCTCGCCCTCCATGAGGTAACGGGCCCTGGGCTCGGTGAGTGCCCGAGTACTCATTCCTCCCAGGACCACCGTGCCCGTCTCACCGCGCACCGTCGCCTGCACGCTCGGACCTGCCTCGCGGACGCGCAGAGCGGATCGGGGTTGCCGGGTGATGTCGAAGGCCTCCCGGGAGCCGGGCCAGGCGAGGTCGTAGGAGCGCAGCAGCGTCCTGCTGTGGATGCCGCTCCGGTCGAAGACGGTTCGCGGCCGCAGGGTCAGGTAGCCCATGAGGAGGCACAGTGCCGCCGCCGCGAAGCAGGCGAGCATTCCCCGGTACTGCCCGGAGGCCATGATCGCCAGCCCGATGGCCAGACCCAGGAGGCCGACGGCGGTCAACCCCCAGGCGATGACTCGCTCCTGCGGGCTCGATCTGCGAATGATCGGCTCGAACCGAGCGGCGTGGCCGCCGTCCTCGCCCCCTGGCTGTATAACGGTCATGTCACGACTCTTCCACACCGGGCCGTGGCCGTCCTGGTTTTGACGGGCGCGTCGACAGTCGCTCGGGGGCTACGACGACGGCCTCATGCCCCACCCCAGGCCGGATGGGGCATGGCGGTCACCGTCCTTCGGCCTGGGGTCGCAGCTGCACCATGAGAGCCTCGACGGCCAGCAGGGGGGCGGCGTTGGAGCGCAGGCGGCTGCGGCACTCCTCGATGGCGGCGATGCGGGCCAGGGACTGCTCAGGGCTCGTCGTGCGGGCGGCCTGGTCGACGGCGTCGGACAGGTCGAGGTTGACGCGCTCGACATCGCTGCCCATCTGAGTGGTGAGGACGTCGCGGTAGAAGGACAGCAGGTCAATCATGGCCCGGTCCAGCACGTCGGTGCGGGCGCGCTTGGCGCGGCGCTTCTGGTCCTCCTCGAGCTGGCGGATCTGGGCGCGCAGGGCCGCCGGGATCTTCCCGTCGCTCTCCAGGCCGAGGGCGCGGGTGAGCTCGGCCTTCTCGCGGGCGTCGCGCTCGGCGGTGGCCTCCTTGGCCTCGGACTCGGCGGCCTCCACCAGGGAGGCCGCGGCCAGGACGGCGTCACCGACGCTGCGCAGGGAGACGGGGGCGAGCAGGAGGCGGCGGCGCCGGTCCCAGGCGTCGGCGTCGGTGGCCAGGTGGCGGGCGAGCCCGATATGCGACTGGCTGGCCCGGGCGGCCCGGGCGGCCAGCTCGGGGTCGGCGCCGTCGCGGCGCACGAGGAGCTCGGCGACGGCGTCGGCCGGCGGGATCCGCAGCGTCACCAGGCGGCAGCGGGAGCGGATGGTGGGCAGGACGTCGTCGGCACTGGGGGTGCACAGCAGCCAGACGGTCTGGGGCGGGGGCTCCTCGATGGACTTGAGCAGGACGTTGGTGGTGCGCTCGGCCATGCGGTCGGCGTCCTCGACGAGGATGACGCGCCAGCGCCCGGTCCAGGGGCGGCGCTGGGCCTCACCGATGAGGGTCTTGACCTCCTCCATGGTGATGATGAGCTTCTCGGTGGCCAGGCGCACGACGTCGGGGTGGGAGCCTGCCATGACGTCACGGCAGGGCTTGCACTGCCCGCAGCCCGGCACGGGGCCGGTGCACTGCAGGGCGGCGGCGAAGGCGCGGGCGGCGTTCGAGCGGCCCGATCCGGGTGGGCCGGTCACCAGCCAGGCGTGGGTCATGGCGAGCCCTGCTGCTGTAGCCGCCGCTGAGCCCGCTCCCCCGTCTCGCGCCCCCTCGGGGGCAAGACCGGCGGCGGTCTGCGCCTCGCGCTGCTCAGCGGCCTGGCGGGCGGCCTGGGCTGCGGCGGTGAAGGCGGCCACGGCGCTCTCCTGGCCGACGACGTCCTCCCACACGCTCATGAGCCCGCCTCCTCGCCCGACCCGGCGGCGCTGCGGCGGGCGGCGGCTTCCACGAAGGCCTCCAGTCCCAGGAGCACGCCCTGGTGGGCCCCGCCGTGGGCGAGGTGCACGCCGTGGCGGCGCACGGCGGCGACAACGGCCTCGATGACGTCGTCGGCCACCTGGTCAACGGGCCGGTCGGCGTCGACGACGACGAAGCGCTCGGGCTCGGCCTGGGCCAGGGCGAGGAACTGCTCGCGCAGGGCCACGCGGAAGGCGTCCCCCTCCTGCTCGAGGCGGTCCTTGGCGCCGCGGCTGGTGGTGCGTCGCTCGGCGAGGTCGGGGTCGCCGTCGAGCAGGACGGTCAGGTTCGGCAGGAGGCCCTCGGTGGCCCACAGGGACAGGTCGCGCACCTCCCGGGGGCCGAGTGATCGGGCCGCCCCCTGGTAGGCGACGGAGGAGTCGAGGTAGCGGTCGGCCAGGACGACGGCGCCGCGTTCGAGGGCGGGCCGTACGCGGGTGGCGATGTGGTGGGCGCGGTCGGCGGCGTACAGGAGGGCCTCGGCGCGCGGGGCGACGTGCCCGCCGTGCAGGAGGAGGCGGCGGATCTCGACGCCGAGCTCCGTGCCACCCGGCTCACGGGTGAGGATGTGGTCCACGTCCGCCGCGGTCAGCAGGTCGGCGAGGATGCGGATCTGCGTCGTCTTGCCGACGCCGTCGCCTCCCTCGAAGGAGATGAACAGACCGGGGCCGGACGGGGGCGGGACGGGGGCGCCGGGAGCAGCGGGCGGGGCAGCGGTGGTCACAGGCCCAGGGTAACGGCCCGTGGGGAAGGCCCCGGGAGCGCATCCCGGTCACCGTTGGGCGCACTGAGCGAAGCCAGGCCCTTATCCGTGAAACGGAGTCCTACCGACCACCACCACTCGTATTCTCAGGCGATCCTCTCAGTGGTCCTGTGTGAGGTAGACACGGCAACAGATCTGCCAGGAGGCGCCCAGTCCCGCTGCGGAGAGCGCGGCGATGAGCCCAAGCCCCCAGGCCAGCACCACCTGCCGGGGCATGGCCTCCTGCGCGATCACCACCCCGATGACCGCGGGCAGAGTCACGATGACGCAGACGGCAAGGCCCCACAGGTCGAGCACCGGCTGGGAGGAGGTTCCGGCGCGAGCCACGAGCAGGGGAGGCATCACCACGACAATCACCCCCAAGCCGATCAGAAACGTCAGATGCAGGCCCACGGCATCATCCGATGCCACACCTCCGAGCAGCACCGCTGCGGAGGTCCCGAGGAGCATGATCGCCCAGCCGACCACGAGCAGGAGGTAGCGGGCAGCCAGGACATCGAGACGGCTGACGGGCAGTGCCCCGTAGAGCTGGCGCATCTGGGTCTCACGGGAGGGCCGCCACAGATCCACGCCCACCACCAGCACAGCGCCCAGCAGGTAGTACACCAGTCTGTCCGGGTACGGGTAGAACACTCCCAGCCACTCCCTCACCCTGGGCACGGCCACCCCCAGGGCGCTGAGCGCCACCACCGCCAGCACCAGCAGCCCGGTATCCCACCTCCGCACGACGAGCAGCTCCAGGCGCATGACGGCGCGCACCGTCTCCCACCGGGTCAGGGCACCCGGCCCCCGCACCGCCGCAGGCGCACTGGGAACCTGAGTGCCACAGGACTCGGCGGCAGCGGGCAGAGTGGCTGCGGCCCGCACAGCAGACACGACGGACTCGGACATGGGCACGGACTCGGGCATGGTCGATCTCCTCACTTCTTCTCGCTTCTTCCTCGGCCGGGCCTCAGTGGTCCTGGCGCCCGTACCAGCGGAGGGCCACCACCAGGGAGGCGCCCAGGAGGGCGGGGCAGGCCAAGGCAGCCAGGACGGCTAGCACCGGCTCGCGCAGTACCTCAGTCACAGGTCCTGCCAGCAGTGGGGTGCTGCCGTAGAGGGCCCCGGCTCCCGCCCCGAGGCACAGCCCCCACACCCACAGGGCCCGCTCGGGGGCCAGGCACAGGAACAGGGGCAGCCCGAGGGCCGCGGACAGGCAGATAACGACCAGGCCGGCCATGAGGCCACCCCAGTCACCGGTGAGAGCGGCCACCGGTACGCAGACCAGGCAGGAGAGGAGCGCCAGGGCGAGCCCTTCGACCCAGCGGGCAGCGACCAGCTCGCTGCGCCGCAGCGGCAGTGCTCCGTAGAGGCGCTCCATGCGGTGAGCCGCCTCGACGGCGCCCTGGGCGTACTGGGCGCACAGTCCCAGGGCGACCCCCATGATCACCGTCGTCTGCAGACGGCCGACCAGGACGTCCATAGTGATGAACAGCGCGAGCGACAGGGGCAGAAGGAGCAGCGGACCACGACGGCGCAGCACGATGAGGTCGAGTCGCAGCACCGCCCCCACCCTGGCACGCGCCATCTCGCCGCCGCCGCTTCCGGGGTCGGACGGCCCAGTCGGCGCAGCCCCTCCGATACGCCACCCTCTCACCGACACCGCCCTCGTCGTCCCCATCATCATGACGCTCACTGGTCCTGCTTGAGGTAGAGGCGGCGGCTCAGCGCCCACAGGCCGACGAGGGCGCAGGCGCCCAGGGCCAGGAGCAGGCAGTGGCCCGTCGTCGTCCACAGTGCAAGGTCCCGGATCGGCCTGAAGCTGAGCACCAGCGCACCCAACGCCCCCAGGACCACGATCGCGATCCCCCAGACGTGCAGGCCACGCCCACGCCCGAAGTGCAGGAACACGGGAATTCCCAGGGCCTGCCCCATGATGAGGACAAGGGGAACGTCGAGCAGATCACCCGGGAGCACACCCAGGGGGAGGCCTATGGCCGCGTAGAGGGCCGAGGCGGCCAGGACGAACAGCATCGCGACCGCCCAGTAGGAATCGATGACCTCGGCCCGGGAGACGGGCAGAGAGGCCAGCAGACGGTTGATGCCGGAGCGCTCGGCGATCACTCCCGAGAGGCCCCCGGCCAGGGCGGCCCCCGTGAGGAATCCGCTGACCGGGACGATACTTCCGGAGACGAAGCTGACGGCGCCCATAATGAGGAGAAGGCCGAGGAGGGAGGGCAGAGGACCCCGCAAGCCCAGGAGATGCAACCGCACCAGCGAGATCACCCGAGCGCCCCGTCCGGGCCCGGCCGCGGCGCCCCTCATCGTCGCGCCGGCCGGCACCACGGCCACCGCGGCCGCCTCGGCGGGGCGCTCGCGTCGATCCGCGGTCATGAGGTCATTCACGGCCCGCCTCCTTGGCGATGTGCACGGCGAGGTCCTCAATGGTGGGGACCTCGACGACGATGCGGTCCGTCAGCGCCTCGGCGGCGTCGGCCGGCATCATGGCCTCCCAGCCCAGCGACGTGCTGCGCAGCCCGAGGCTGGCCTGGCGCACGGCGTCGGTCAGGTGCTCGGGGATGCCGCGCACGAGACGGAAGGAGTCGATGATCTCCTCAGCGGTGCCGTTGGCCACGACCCTGCCCCGACTGAGGATGACCAGGTAGTCGGCCAACCGATCGAGGTCGGAGGTAATGTGGGTGGAGAACAGGATGGTGCGGCCCTCCTCCACCATGAACTGGGCGAGCATGTCCACCATCTCGCTGCGGGCCAAGGGGTCCAGCCCACCGGTGGGCTCATCGAGGATGAGCAGCTCGGGATCGTGGGCCAGGGCCACCGCCATCTGCAGGCGCATGCCCATGCCTCGACTGAGCTCCTTGACCTTCTTGGTGGGATTGAGGCCCGCAGCCCGGAGCTCGGCGTCGTAGCGCTCCTGGGACCAGGTGGGGAAGAAGCGCCCGATGCCGCGGCCCAGGTCCTTCAGGCGCCACTCGGGGTTGTAGGGCGGGGCGTCGAAGACGACGCCGATGCGCTCGTGTCCCACAGTGGTGGCCGAGCCGGAATCCGGGTGGATCATGCCCAGGGCGGCCTTGATGGTGGTGGTCTTCCCCGAGCCGTTGGCCCCGACGAAGCCCGTCACGTAGCCGGCGGGGACGGAGAAGGTGACATCGTTGAGGCTGAAGTCCGGGTAGTGCTTGGTCAGGTGGGAGATCTCGACGGGGTTCACTGCTTCTCCTTGGAAGTGGCGGGGGTGGCGGAGGTGGCGATGATGGTCTGCAGCATGGTGTGGAGCTCCTCATCGCTGAGCTGGGCCAGGCGCGCACGCTCCACGGCACGGTCGAGGTGCTCCTCGACCTCCCGCAGCACCTGCTCGCGCACCAGCTCGGAGTCCCGGGGCAGGACGAAGTAGCCCTTGCCAGGAACGTTGGCCAGGAAGCCCTCGGCGACAAGGTCGGAGTAGGCGCGGGTAGTGGTGATGACGCTGACGCGCAGGTCCCGGGCCAGAGCCCGGATCGAGGGCAGCATCTCGTCGGCCTCCACCTGGCCGGTCAGGATCGCGTCCCTGACCTGCTGGGCGATCTGCTCGTAGATGGGAACTCCTGCCGTGTTGGACAGGACGACCGAGAGCGGCATGGCAACTCCTTCTGTACATACACACTATAGACAGTATGTGCACGGGGGAGTCAAGTGCTGGTCCACCGCATACGGTGTGGGACACCGGTGGCCGAGGCGCCTCGGAGCAGAGACGACCCCGGCGACCGGGCCCAGGTGCAGGCCCAGTCGCCGGGATTCAGGAACGGGTCCGGCCACCGTGCCCTTCAGACGCCGCTACTGCACGCCGTCGACTATCGCGATGGCAGCTGGACGGGGAAGGCGCGGCGAGGCGGGGCTCAGCCCTCGCTTCCCTGCTGGCGGGTCTCAGCGTTGTGGCCGAAGTCCTCCACCTTCGGACTGTTGCCGGCCCAGACCACCTCCGCGTTAGTTCCCTTGATGACGACGCGGTCGACGTCCTTGACGTAGACGGTGACGTTGTTGCCGGAGATGGACAGCAGGCCGACGTAGTCGGCGAAGACCTTCGTGTTGTTGGCGGTGACACTGAGACTGTTCACCTCCCCCTCGACACGGACGTCGTCGCCGGACTTGTTCAGGAGCATGGTCGGGCTCGCCGAGACGGTCTGCTCCACGAACTCCAGGTCGCTCAGCCAGTCACTGTCGGTGATGGTCGCCCGAGCGCCGGGGCGCTCACCACTCGCGGGCTGGGCGCCGGCCTCGGGTGCGCTGGAGCCGACGGCGGCAGGCGAGGTCTGTTCCTGGGTACTGGGCGCAGCGGCCTGCGATCGGGGCGCCTGGGAGGCGGTCGTCGCAGTCGTTGACGGCAACGACGCTACCGGCTGCTCCGACGGCGAGCCCTCCTGGCCCGCTGCTGCGGCGGTTCCCTGGTCGGTCGAGCCTCCACCCACTGAGATGGAGCAGGCGCTGATGCCGGTCAGGGACAGGGCCACGAGGATGACGGCGGCTGCGCGGCGAGGACGGAGGGGACGAGTGGTCGGGGACATGGTTCTTCTCCGGTATTCAGATGTGGTGAGGGCGGTCGGGTGGGCATCATGCACGTGCGGTCTGATGGCCGGGCGGCGGTTCAGAAGGCCGGGACGAAGACCTCGACACGGCGGTTGAGGCGGCGACCGGCGGGGTTGTCGGAGCCGTCGGGGTTCTCGTTGGGGGCCACCGGCTTGGTCTCGCCGTAGCCGACGGCCTCCAGGTCGGCGGCCACGCCGTCGGACTTCAGAGCGCTTGAGACGGCCTGTGCCCGCTGCTCGGAGAGCTTCTGGTTGAAGGCGTCGTCGGAGACGGAGTCGGTGTGGCCCTGGATCTGAACCTTGGGGGCCTTGGAGTCCTTGATGACGGTGGCCAGGTTGGTGAGCGTGGTCGAGGCCTCGCCGCGCAGCTCCGATGAGCCGAAGTCGAACAGGACGCTGTCCTCCAGGGTGATGACGGTGCCGCAGGACTGCACGGGCTTGGCGGCGTCGATGGAGGGGAAGGTGCCGACCTTGCCGGCCTTGGGGACGGGCTTGGCCGAGATCGTGGAGCCGTTGACGATGGCGGTGCCATCGCCAAGGTTGGTGATGGAGATCGTGCCGTCGCTGTAGGTGCCCGAGCCGTCACCGTTGTTGGTGATGGAGACCTTGCCGTCGCTGTAGGTGCCCGAGCCCTTGCCGTCGAGGGTGATGGACTCCCCGGTGGTGGAGTTGCTGTAGGTGCCTGAGCCGTCGCCGTTCACGGTGACCGAGAGGTAGTCGTCGCTGTAGGTGCCCGAGCCGTCACCGTTGACGGTGATGGAGACCTTCCCGTCGGAGTAGGTGCCCGAGCCGTCACCGTTGTTGGTGATGGAGACCTTGCCGTCGCTGTAGGTGCCCGAGCCGTCACCGTTGTTGGTGATCGAGGTGGTCCCCGAGCTCGTGGTCATCGAGCCATCACCGCCCAGGACCGTGGAGCCGGAGACGAGCGATCCGCTCGCGTCGCAGCGGGCGGGCCTGACCGTGATGCCGGGCTGGGAGGTGATGGAGCGTGTGAGATCCGGGGTGAAGGCGCCCGTGGACTGGGTGAGCAGGCTGAGATCGGGCAGGGAGATCATGGGGATCGGGGGGATCTGTCCGGGCTCGTAGCCGGCGACGGCCTGGCCCGCAGAGGCGGCCGTTGCCGACGCCGGGGCGGAGGCGGAGCCCTGGGCGCTTCCCGCGGAGCCGGCGGAGTCCGAGCCGGCCTGACTGGCCTGGGTCTGCTGACCCTGAGCCTGCGAGGATGAGCCGCCTCCGACGGACAGGGAGCAGCCGCTCAGCGCGAGGGCGGTGATGAGGGCGAGGGAGGGCAGGGAGATGAGTGCTTTCGTCATGCCCTGAACGTTACTGAATCGTTGTCGCCGCTTGGTTCCTGCCCTGTCGCAGGACTGCGACAGGGCGGGAATCAGGCCTGGGGACTCCGGCATGGGGAGCACAACCGTGATGCGGCCGTGACTGTCGGGCTATAGTCGACTCATTGTGGCCTGCCGGTTGATTCCGGCTATCACCGATTGGAGCGCACTCATGGGACACCGTGGTTCTCGTCGTCGATTCACGGGGGTGGCTGGCACCGCGGTGCTCGCGGGATGCCTGGTGCTGGCCGGATGCTCGTCGAGCAGCCCGAAGGGCGGCGGCACCGTGCCTCCACTGAAGACCGCAGCCAGTGGGGCCAGTGCATCCGCCGGTGCGACGGCGTCGGCCGGGGCCTCGGCATCGCCAGGAGCGAGCAGCGCCGCCGGCACCGGCCCCGTGACCCCGGAGTCGATGTCCGACCCGGACCTGGGCTACACGGTCGTCTCCATCCCCGAGAACCTCGACCCCACCCAGACCGAGGTCCTGCGCGCCTACTTCGCCTACGAAAGGGCGACCTGGCGACTATGGACGAAGAACGAGGGCCTCGACACCATCAGCACCGTCGCCACCGGCGAAGTGCTTACTCAGGTTCGCCGCAATGCATCGAACCGCAACGGAGCATTAACGCGACCACCGGTGCGGATCTCGGTGGGCGAGGTGACCGCCTCAGCAAACGGTAACGGCTACGCGGTTTCCGCCTGCCTGGACCAGACCCGCACCACCTTTGTGGATGGCCAGGGGAACGACACCACAAAACCGCAGCAGCAGGTATATGTCCCCATCATCGAAATAATGCAGAAGACCTCCGACGGCACATGGAAAGCAAGCCAGGAGGAACACGGGGAAGCGAATAGTTGCTCGGTCAGCAACTAAGAGGTTGAATCATGAAAAAATCGCGCACCAGAAAAAACCACCCCGCCTTCCTTGTCGCCGCGTTCCTCACTGTCGCCATGTCGACCGGACCTCTCGCGCAGGCAGCAAACTCTGGGGACGCAAACCCCCAGGTGGACGCCTCGTCGACGCAAAGTGCGGGCGGCGGGGAGATCTCGGTGAGCATCACCGAGCAGTACACGACAGCCTCATCCGGAGGCGGCGGAGGCGAAACGGTCTCGTCGTCGACATCCATAAGCGTCAAGCCCTCCTGCTACTACGAGAAGCAAGAAGATCAATCGCAGGTAGGCAGAGACGCCTTCGACATCCAGGACAGCGGCAAACTCAATCAGCCAGATGAGGTCGAAAGGATGTATTCCGGTTACAAGCAATGGATGAAAGATAGGCAACCGGGAACCTGGTGGCACGTAGAATGCAACAGGGACGCCTTCGAGGACCTGAGCGCCATGCAAGCCGCCCGCAGCCGCATGACCCCCAATGGGGCACCCTACCTGTGGGTCCCGGACAGCGAGAATGGCGGGAAGCCACCGGCCCCCTATATCTCCGGGCGCGCACTCTCGACCGCGGCGTGGAAAGCGGTGAAGATTCCGCAACCGACCATTGAGACCAACCCGAAGGTCGGCTCCCAGGGCGCGACCCTGGTGGGGATGGACACCTGGGTGTGGGCCACGGGCAACACCCCGCGCTCGGTGACCGTCACCGCCTCCGCAGGGACCACGTCGGCGACGGTCACGGCAGCCTCGGCCGGCCTCCAGCTCTCCGCCCCCGATGGGAAGCCCTCATGTCAGGGCTTCGGGATCGCCTGGCACTCAGGAATGCCCGAGGGCTCGAGCCCCTGCACCATCTCCTTCAACCGCAGCTCGGCGCACCTGGGCGGCACGACCCCGCTGACGGTGTCCGTGGCCTACTCAGCCACCTACACCGCCACCGACGGCTCCAGCGGCGACCTGCCCGCGGTCACCGCCACCAACACCATCAACCTACCTGTCGCCGAAGTCCAGACCCTCACTACCAACAGCAAGAACCCCCGCCAGAACTGAGCCGCCGAGGGACGGACGCTTCGTTGTCATGGCGTCTGCCCCTCGGCCGGTTGGGCTCAGGAAGCGACCGGCGGCCCCGCCACGGGCAGGCTCAGCCACACCCGGGTCCCCACGCCCTCGCGGGAGGCCATGCGCACGCTGCCGCCGTGGCGGCGCACGATCGTGGACACCAGCGCCAGCCCCAGCCCCGAGCCCGGTAGGCCCCGGGCGTTGCCGGCCCGGGCCAGCTCGCTCCAGACGGCCGGCAGGTCGGCCTGCGGCACCCCGATCCCGGTGTCGGCCACTTCGATGGTGACGGTTCCGGACTCCTCCCGACCGCGCACCTCCACGGTCCCGCCGGGCGAGGTGTACTTCGAGGCGTTGGAGATGACGTTGTAGACGGCCGAGTACAGCAGGTCGCCGTCGCCGCGCACATGCGACAGCGGCCACGGAACCTGCGGCAGGTCCAGGCGGATTCTGGGCCCGCCACCACGCGCCGCCCCCTCCTCGCCGACCGCCTGGGCGGCGTCGTGGACGGTCTCAGCGATATCGACGTCCTCCAGTGAGAGCGCGGCCGTTTCCAAGTCGGCCAGCTTGCGCAGATCCGTCACCAAGCGCCCCATGCGGCGGGCCTGAGCGTCGACGACGTCGACCCGGGCCTGCAGCTCGTGAGGCGGGGCCTGCGGCAGGTCGGCGACGGCGGCCCGCACCGCCGTCAGCGGGTTCTTCAGCTCGTGGTCCAGCCGGCGCAGGAACTGCTGGTGACGGGACCACGCCTCCTCCTGGGCCTGGCTTCGCCCCCGCTGCACCGCCAGGCGCAGCCTGCGGCGGATCACGGTCACAGCCAGGGCGAGCAGCAGCAGCACGATCCCGATCTCCGCCACCACCAGCGGCACTGCCGTCGAGATGACCACCGGAGCCAGCCCGAAGGTCGCATAGGAGGCCGCCGCCGCGACGGCCACGACCGCCACCGCCAGCACCCATCCGATCCAGCCGGCCCGCCGGGGCTTCTCCGTAGGGGGGTCCAGAGGTGCAGGGGCGGCTTCGGCGGCGGCCCCGGCCAAGGCCTCGACACTCTGGGGCTCAGCCGTCGGCCGCCGCGGGTCGGCCTGCAGCGGATGGAGGTCGGCCGACTGCGGACGGTTCCCCAGGTCACCCGCCAGCGGGGGGCTGGCCGGCGGCGCGGCCGGCGCCCCGGGCCGGGTGACCGGAACGGTGCGCGGCCCACCCATGTCCACTGCCGGCTCCATGTAGCGGGTACGGCCGTCCTGCGCGGGCGCCGGACGCGGCGGGACCGAGGGCGGAAGCTGCGGCGGGATCGATGAACCGCTCATGCCCGGACCTCGGCCCGGAAGCGGTAGCCGACGGAGGGGACTGTCTCGATGTAGGTGGGGTTGGCGGCATCGTCGCCCAGGGCCTGGCGGATCTCGCGGATGCGGTGGTCGACGGCGCGCGTGGAGGTGGCGAAGTCGATGCCCCACAGGGAGGCCAGCAGGGCGTCCCGGGTGTGGAGCTCACCGGGATGGCTCATGAGGTAGTCCAGGAGCATCGTGGCCTTGGGAGTGAGCGTCACCTCGCGCCCCGACAGGGTCACCCGCCGCGAGGTCCGCTCCAGGAGCAGCTCACCGGCCACGAGCCGGGAGGCGGAGGTCAGCGGCTGGGCCACGCCGCGGGTGCGGCGCAGCACCGCGCGGATCCGGGAGGCGAGCTCGGCGGGGTCGAAGGGCTTGGACAGGTAGTCGTCGGCACCGTCGTCGAGGGCTGAGACCCGCTCGTAGGAGGCATCCACCTGGGTCAGCAGGATGATGGGGGTCCAGGCCCCACCGGCCCTGACCCGCCGCACCAGCTCGCGGCCGTCCATCCTGGGCATGAGGACGTCGGAGACGATGATGTCCACCTGGTAGGAGGCCAGGATATCCATGGCTTCCGCCCCGTCCGAGGCGAGCAGGACCCGGTACCCGCCGCGCTCCAGGTAAGGGCCCAGGGAGCGGCGGATGGGGGCCTCGTCGTCGACGAGCAGGACAGTGGCGGACGGAGCCGGTGCGGCGGACTGGGTCACGACAGGCTCACTGGGAGAGCTTCCCGGTGGTGTTGTTGGCGCCGCCGTCCTGGACCGCCGGGTCGTCGCCCAGCCAGTGGACGGTGACGTTCGAGCCCTGAATGTTGAGGTGGTCGATGTCGCGGGCGTAGACGGTGACGTTGGAGCCCTGAACAGTGAGGGTGTCGACGTCCTCCGCGGCGATCTTGACGTCGGAGCCCTGGACCGTCAGCGTGTTGAGGTCACCCACCAGGTTGAGAGTGCTGCCGGCACCCTGAACGACATAGTCACCGGAGACCTCGGTGCGCTGACCGGTGCTCTGGATGTCCTTCCAGGTGGGGTCCGTGATGGGGGCGTCGTCGCCGTCCTTGTCGTCATCCTTGTCGCCGTCCTTGTTGCCGGGGGCGGCCGTGGCCTGGGCCGAGCCACCGGAGGAGGACTGGGAGTCGGCAGTGGCGGCCCCCTTGGCATCGGTCTTGGACGAGCCCTTGGAGTCGGCGCCCTGAGTGTCCTTCTGCTCGGACTGGGCGGCGGGCGAGCCGGAGTCCCCGGAGCCGGAGCCGTTGACGGACAAGGAGCAGGCGCCCAGGCTCAGGGACAGGGCCAGGGCGGCGGTACCGGCGAGAACGATCTTGGGCAGACGCATGATGAGGTCCTCTCAGGAATCATGTGGGGAGTTGTACAAGGAATACAATACCGGCCGATTGTCCCCTCCTCGTCGCAGTGCTGTCGCAGAACTGCGACACCGGCCGCGATGATGCTCACGGGTCACTGGGCTTGCGCGGACGGGGACAACCGACGCCGTCGGGGACTCTTTCTCGCGCACGGGGGCATTCGACGCCGTCGGGGACAGGAAGCCGGTCCCCGGACGCGCGGACTGTCCCCGACCGGAGGGGAACGCACCCGTCCGCGTGGAATGTCCCCGGCCAGGGCTCACGACGACGGCCAGCAGCAGTGACCTGCGGCGGCAACCGGCGGCAGTGGCCGGCGACGGCAGCAGCAGTGCCAGAGGCCGCACCTACGCCGCAGGCCCGCACCAACGCTGCACGTCCGCGCCAAGGCCGCAGGCCCGCACCGCCGAGCCCCCTCAGCCCTCCTTCGAGGCCGCCGCCTTGCTCGTGGCCGTCTTGGCAGTGGCCGTCTTGGCAGTGGCGGTCTTCTTCGTGGTGGTCTTCTTCGTCGTCGTGGCCTTCTTGGCGGTGGTCTTGCGGGTGGTGCGCTTCTTGGCCGGGCCCTTGGCGCGCTTGTCCGCCAGCAGTTCGAAGGCCCTCTCGGCGCTGATGGTGGCCGGGTCCTCGCTGCGGGGCACGGTGACGTTGGTCTGCCCGTCAGTGATGTAGGGGCCGAAGCGACCGTCCTTGATGACCACCGGCTTCTCAGTGGCCGGGTCCTGCCCCAGCTCGCGCAGCGGTCCGCGGGCGGCCGCCTGTCCTCGACGCCGCTTGGGCTGGGCGAAGATCTCCAGGGCCTGCTCCAGGGTGACGGTGAAGATCTGCTCCTCGGTCTCCAGGGAGCGCGAGTCCGTACCCTTCTTGAGGTAGGGGCCGTAGCGGCCGTTCTGGGCGGTGATGTCCTCCCCCGACTCCGGGTCCTGGCCGACGACGCGCGGCAGGCTCAGCAGGTCCAGGGCCTGCTCCAGGGTCACGGTGGACAGGTCCATGGAACGCAGGAGGCTGGCGGTGCGGGGCTTGGGCTTGGCCGCCTTGGTGGTCTTCTTCGTCTTCGTCGATTTTGCCGTCTTCGCAGTCTTGGTCGCCTCCACCTCGGCCGTCTCCTCCGGCTCGGGCAGGACTTCGGTGACGTAGGGACCGTAGCGGCCATCCTTGGCGATGATGACGTGCCCACTGACCGGGTCGACGCCGAGCTCGCGGCCGTCGTCGGCGGCGCGGGTGAAGAGCTCGCGGGCCTTGTCCACAGTCAGCTCGTCGGGGGCGAGGTCGGCCGGGACGTTGGCGCGCTTGCCCTCGGCATCCTCCAGGTAGGGGCCGTAGCGCCCCACCCGCAGGGTGATGCCCTCACCAATCTCAATGGAGTTGACGGCGCGGGCGTCGATCTCGCCGAGGTTGTCCACCAGGCCCTTGAGCCCCTGGGCGCGCAGCGCGGCGGCCACGGCCTCGAGCTCGCCTGAGGCCGCCTGGGCGGCCTGCTCGGCACCGGCGCCTCCCTGCCCGTTGTAGAAGCGCCGCAGCCAGGCGACCCGGTCCTCCTCGCCGGCGGCGATCCGGTCCAGGTCGCGCTCCATGGAGGCGGTGAAGTCGTAGTCGACGAGCTCGGCGAAGTTCTCCTCCAGCAGCCGGGTGACGGCGAAGGCGAGCCAGGTGGGCACCAGGGCCTGGCCGCGGTGGTCGACGTAGCCGCGGTCGGAGATGGTGGACATCGTGGCCGCGTACGTCGAGGGGCGGCCGATCTCGCGCTCCTCAAGGGCCTTGACCAGGGAGGCCTCGGTGTAGCGCGGCGGCGGCGTGGTCTCGTGGCCGGAGGCCTCGGCGTCCAGGGCGGCCAGCTCCTGGCCGGAGATCATCGCGGGCAGGCGCACGTCCTTGGAGTCCTTGGCGGCGGCGCCGGCGTCGTCCTGGTAGCGCTCGGCGTCGCGCCCCTCCTCGTAGGCGGCCAGGAAGCCGCGGAAGGTGATGACGGTGCCCGACGCCGTCAGGCCGGCCGTGGAGAAGGTGGGGCCGGAGTCGCGCGACTCGCCGGCCACCGGCGTCAGCGGCACCTCGACGGTCACCGTGGCGGTCGAGCCGACGGCATCGGCCATCTGGGAGGCCACGGTCCGCTTCCAGATGAGCTCGTAGAGGCGGAACTGTGCTCCGGTGAGCTCACCGGAGACCTGGGCCGGGGTGCGGAAGTGGTCGCCGGCGGGGCGGATCGCCTCGTGGGCCTCCTGGGCGCCCTTGGACTTGGAGGCGTAGACGCGGGGGCGCTCGGGCACGTACTCGGCCCCGTAGAGCTCGGCCACCTGCGAGCGGGCCGCGGCCACGGCCTGGCCGGACAGGACCGTGGAGTCCGTGCGCATGTAGGTGATGAAGCCGTTCTCGTAGAGGCCCTGCGCCACGCGCATGGTCTCGCGCGGGTTCATGCGCAGCTTGCGGGAGGCCTCCTGCTGGAGGGTGGAGGTGGTGAAGGGGGCGGCCGGACGGCGCTTGTAGGGCTTGTCCTCCACTCCGACCACCCGCGGCTCTCCCCGGCCGATCGCCTCGGCCACGGCGGTGGCCCCCACCTGGTGGAGGTGGACGGCGGAGGCCTTGAGCGCGGCGGGGCGCAGCTGGCCGTCGTCGTTGAAGTCGCGGCCGGTGGCCACGCGCCGCCCGTCGAGGGTGACGAGCCGGGCGGTGAAGGAGGCCTCCTGGCGGGCGGTGACGTCCACGGCGGACAGGACGGTGGAGAAGGTGGCCTCCACCCCCCAGTAGGAGGCGGAGCGGAAGGCCATGCGCTCGCGCTCGCGCTCGACGACGAGGCGGGTGGCCACTGACTGCACGCGCCCGGCGGACAGGCCGGCGCGGACCTTGCGCCACAGGACCGGGCTGACCTCGTAGCCCACGAGGCGGTCCAGGATGCGGCGGGTCTCCTGGGCGTCGACGAGGTGGATGTCGAGCTCACGGGTGTTGTCCAGGGCCCGGGTGACGGCCTCGGGGGTGATCTCGGTGAAGACCATGCGGCGCACCGGCACCTTGGGCTTGAGGACCTGCTGGAGGTGCCAGGCGATGGCCTCGCCCTCGCGGTCGTCGTCGGTGGCCAGGTAGAGCTCGTCGGCCTCCTTGAGGGCCTTCTTGAGCTGGGCGACCGTCTTCTTCTTGTCGGGGTTGACGACGTAGTAGGGGGTGAAGTCGTCCTCGACGTCGACCGCGAACTTCCCGTAGGGGCCCTTCTTCATGGTGGCGGGCAGCTCGGAGGGCTGCGGCAGGTCGCGGATGTGCCCCACGGAGGCCTCGACGTCGAACTCCGGACCCAGGTAGCCGGCGATGGAGCGCACCTTGTTGGGGGACTCCACGATGACGAGCTTGGTGGACACGTAAAGCCTTCCTCACGGGTGGTGCGCGGCTGGCCGCGGCTAGTGGGTCTGCGGGCGGTTGTCGCCGGGCCCCGGAGATCACCGCGGGATCGTGAGGATCCGGGCGATCCGGGGCCCCGGCGAAGGGGGACGGTGGGGAGTCGGCGCGTGCCGGCTCCCAGCCGACTGTAACGCACCACCCACCTTTTCCAACCAGGCAGTGTCCGGAAGAACGACTTTCGTCTCAGATGAGCTCGGCCAGGGCGCTGCGCACGGCCGCCAGGCGCTGAGCGGCGATGCGCTCGTCGTAGGGCAGGTGCAGTCCGCGGCACTCGGCGGCCAGCTCGGCCAGGGAGCGGACCTCGGGGAAGCCGCGGGAGGTGAGCTGGGCGACCTCGTCGATGATCGGCGAGCCCGAGGAGCCGGCCCCGCCGCCACGCAGGTCCACCCACTGCCCCAGGCGCCGGGCCGCGCGGTCCAGGCTGGAGGTCACGGTGCGCAGGGCATCGTTGAGCTGGGCGACCTGGGTGCTCACGGCCTGCAGCACGGGCCCCAGGCCGCGGAAGCCGGACTCCAGCGCCTCGCACAGGTCCGTCAGGGAGTGCACGGCGTCCACCTCAGTGCCATCGAGGATGGACTGGGCGAAGCGCCCCACCATGAGGGTGAGCAGGCGCATGAGGGCCACGGAGAAGCGCAGCTCGGTGACCGACTGGTGCAGGACCTTGAGCCGCGAGGGCAGAGCGTTGAGCTCGGCACCCGCGACGCCGGTGAGCTCGGCGATGCGCTCGCTGAGCATGAGCACCTTGGTCTGGGCGCTGTCGCCGACGTCGTGGGAGACCAGCTGGCCGATGCGCCCCACCCGCGCCTCCACCGCCCGGGCCGAGTCGTGGGTGGCCTCCATGGTGGTGATGAGCCGCAGGTACTCATCGAGCTCGAAGACCAGGGCATCGGTGTCCTTCTCCATGGCGGCCACCGCGTTGAGGATCCGGGCCACGGCACCCAGGCCCTCGGGGGCGGCCGACGGGACGCGCACCCCGGCGGTGACCAGGGCGGCCACCTCACGCGGCAGGGTCGCCAAGGTCATGTCGTGCAGGGAGGGGAAGCCCAGGGCCGCCAGCTCCGCGGCCAGCTCACGGCCACCGAACTCACCGAGCTGGTGGCGTGAGGCGCCCCGGGCCTGAAGGTCGCGCTCCTTGGCGCGCACCCGGCGGTAGGCCTCCTCGACCCGGTCCCTGGTGGCCCCGTCCATCGGCTTGATCCGCACCGACAGGTAGCCCTGGCGCAGCGGCACGATGGTGGCGAAGACCCGATAGTCCAGGCCGTCCACGGCACGGTTGGTGATGTAGCCGCAGGCCGGGCGCCGGGTCTGCAGATCGTCCCAGATGAGGCGGAACAGACCCGCCGGCATGTCCAGGTGACGAATGATGTTGTGCGGAGCCCCGATGAGACGCTCACGCGAGTAACGCGACAGCGTATCGAACGTCCGGTTCGTGTTCTGGATGACGCCTTTGAGATCCGTGGTGGAAAAGAAGATGTCCTGCGGATCGAACAAACGCTCGTAACCGACCTGCGACTCCATGGTGCTTTCCTTCAGGGTGAATAATTCGCGGGAGCACCTCGCCAGAGGACTATTCCTTCAGCTCCTCACACAGTGCCGGGAAGAAGGTAACGAAACGTGTGTGCCCGCGGAAGACAATTTATGACATTGTCACCAATAAGGTGGGACCTATATTGTAGATTATCGACAATTACTCCCCCAGGTGGCTCAGAGTCTCACGAACCGTCGCCACCCGCTGACGGATGACGGGTTCGTCCAAGGTCACAACAACACCGCGGGCCTTGGCGGCCAGCTCGGCCAACGAGGCCGTCTCCGGGAAGCCCTGCTCACCCACGGCGACGGCCTCACTCAGGGCCGCCTCGGCGTCGACGCCCTCGACGAGCGCCTGGGCCCCCTCGTCCTGAAGAGCGCGGATCCAGCGCTGGAAGGGCCGCTTGACGCGGTCGAGGTTACTGACCACGGAGCGAAGATCGCCCTCCAGGCGCTCGGCCAGATTCGCCGCCTCCTGGCAGGAGGGCACGAGCTCCTCCAGGTCGGAGAGCATCGCCTCGGCGAGGTCGCCGATGGCGTCGCCGGACTCCCCCTCCTGGCCGTCCAGGACGGCGGCGGCGAAGATGCCCGCCATGAGGGTGTGCAGACGCATCATCGAGCTGCGGAAGCGCACCTCGGAGGCCGCCTCGTAGAGCGCCACGAGGGAGGAGTTGAGCTGGCGCAGTACCTCAACGGCCTGAGCCCCACGCTCCTTGACTCGCTCGGAGACGGTGGGCACGGAGGACTCGGCGTCGGGACTGGTCACCTCCCCCATGAGGGAGCCCACGCGGTCGGCCCGGTCAATGACCGAGCGCACCCCTCCGGCCCAGGAGCCCAGGCCGTTGATGAGCTCCTGGTACTCGCCGAGCTGATAGATGAGCTCGTCGGTGTCCCGCTCGATGGCGGCGACGGCCTGCAGGACGGCGGACATGGGGTTGTCCGACTCGGCGCGCGGCGGCACCCGCACGCCCTCGACGACCAGCAGGGCCAGCTCGCGCGGCAGGGCGGCCCGGGCGAAGTTGTGCAGGTCGTGGTACTGAAGCTTCGCCAGCTCCTCGGTCAGCAGCGCCGCCCCGTGCTCGGCGACCTCCCGGCGCCCGTGGCCCTCCTCGGCGTAGGCGCGCTCGGCGGCGCGCACGCGGGCGTAGATCTCCTTGACGGGCGTGAACATGGCGTGGTTGGTCGGGCGCACGCGCACGGACAGGTAGCCGTCGGCCAGCGGAGCGATCGTGGCGAAGACCCAGTAGTCCCGTCCATCCTGGGCCCGGTTGAGCACGTAGACGCAGGAGGAGCGTCCCTGCTCGAGCTCGTCCCACATGAGCTTGAAGGCACCGGCGGGCATGTCGTCGTGCCGGATGATGTTGTGCGGAGAGCCGACGAGCTCCTCGGGGCTGTAACGGGACAGCGAATCAAAGACCCGGTTGGTCCTGCGAATGACACCCTTGGTATCCGTCGTTGAGAAGAACAGGTCCTCGGCACCGAAGCGGCGCTCGTTGCCATCGACGTATTCCATGTCTCTCCTGCTGTTGCTGTCTGAGGGATGTATGAGGGAAATGAGGTCGACGCCGGTTCACCGACGGCGACACACGTGATGAGGGACGGCGGAGATACACTTGGCCGCTCTCTCGGGGGATTCGCTACGAAGTAACGTTCCGGTGCACGCGAATGTGGAGATCAACAACCAAGACGCATACCCGCTTAAGCATGTCACAGCGTTCGAGCCGCCGCGTCTCCGTTCGGTCTCAGATCGGTAACACAGTCGAGACACAGGTTGCGCTGTGGTCGAGCACAGCGCCTTCCTGTTGAATAGATGACGTGACTAACGCCCCCACCGAGAACCTCACCCGTGCCGACGGCTCCCCCTTGCGCGTCCTGGTCGTCGACGACGAGCAGATGCTCGCCGACCTGCTCGCCTCCGCCCTGCGTTACGAGGGATGGGAGGTCACCACCGCCGGGACCGGGATCGCAGCTGTGCGCTCCGCCCAGGAGATCGACCCCGACGTCATCGTCCTGGACATCATGCTGCCCGACTTCGACGGCCTGGAGGTCATGCGCCGGGTGCGCGGCCACCGCCCGAACGTGCCGGTCCTGTTCCTGACGGCCAAGGACGCCGTCGAGGACCGCGTGGCCGGGCTGACCGCAGGCGGCGACGACTACGTCACCAAGCCCTTCTCCCTGGAGGAGGTCGTGGCCCGACTGCGCGCCCTGCTGCGCCGCTCCGGGGCCAGCGAGGAGAAACCGGCCTCCATCCTGGAGGTCGGGGACCTGCGCATGGACGAGGACTCCCACGAGGTCTGGCGCGGCGAGGACGAGATCCAGCTGACCGCCACCGAGTTCGAGCTGCTGCGCTACCTCATGCGCAACCCCCGCCGGGTCCTGTCCAAGCCGCAGATCCTGGACCGGGTGTGGAACTACGACTTCGGCGGGCAGGCCAATATCGTCGAGCTCTACATCTCCTACCTGCGCCGCAAGATCGACAAGGGCCGCGAGCCCATGATCCACACGATGCGCGGCGTCGGATACGTCCTCAAGCCGGCCGCCGGCCCCGATGAACGCGGCTGAGCGCCCGCAGATGTCCCAGCAGCCGGCACCGACCGGGCGGCGGATGAGCCTGCGCTCATGGCGGCCCGGCTCACTGCTCACGCCTCCCCGCAGTCTGCGCACCCGGCTGGTGGTCGGGGTGCTCGGGCTGGTCCTGGTCATGGCGGCGGTCATGAGCGCCTTCTCCACCGTCAGCCTGCGCCACACGCTCATGGCACGCACGGACAGCCAGCTGATGGCGGCCGCCCAGCGCGCCGCCGACAAGCGCCACGACCTGACCCAGGAGGCCAGGAAGGCCTCCGATGAGGCGGCCCAGGAGGACACGAAGAACCAGGGAGACCAGCCCGACGGGACGGGCGGGGCCGGCGGAGGCCCCGATAAGCCCGGGGTCCCTCCCGGCCTGGATGCCGCCGGACAGTCGACCGGCACGCTGACGCTCATTACTCCGCAGACGTCATCCTCCGACGGTGAGACCAGTGAGACAGCCGCCTACATCGACAAGAACGGCCACTACGCGTCCATCTCCAAGGAGGACTGCCGGCTGCTGCTGTCCCAGGCCACGGAGGACCACCCCGTCACCGTGGACCTGCACCACCTGGGCAGCTACCGGGTGGTGGCCACCCGCGATGAGGCCTCGGGCAGCACGGTCATCACCGGGCTCTCCCTGGAGGGGGACAAGGGGCTCATCCGCACCCAGCTGCTCATCGAGCTGGCGGTGGCCCTGGTGGGCGCCCTCGTGGTGGCCCTGGCCGGGCGGACCATGGTGCGCTCCTCGCTGGCACCCCTGGAGCGGGTGGCCCGCACCGCGCACCGCGTGGCCTCCCAGCCGCTGGAGCGCGGCGAGGTGAGCATCGAGGACCGCGTGGAGAAGGCGGACCTGGACTCCTCGGCCGAGGTCGGGCAGGTCGGCGGCGCCCTCAACACGCTGCTGGGGCACGTGGAGTCCGCTCTGGCCGCGCGCCAGCGCTCAGAGACGCAGGTGCGCCAGTTCGTGGCCGACGCCTCCCACGAGCTGCGCACGCCGCTGGCCTCGATCCGCGGCTACACCGAGCTCATCCGCCGCGAGGGGGCCGACGCCGACCTGCCGGAGGAGGCCACCTACGCCCTGGAGCGCGTGCACTCCGAGTCGGTGCGGATGACGGCGCTCGTCGAGGACCTGCTACTGCTGGCCCGCCTGGACGCCGGGCGCGAGCTGCGCCGCGAGGAGGTGGACCTGGTCGGCCTCCTGGTGGACACGGTGGCCGACGCCCGCGCGGCCGGCCCCGACCACGACTGGCAGCTGGACCTGGCCGTCCTGGAGCCTCCGGCCGACGCCACGCCGGAGGAGGCCGAGGACTTCCTGCCCGAGCCTCCGCTGGTCATCGGTGACGAGGCCCGTCTGCGTCAGGTCGTCGTCAACCTCCTGGCCAACGCCCGGGTGCACACGCCGGCCGGTAGCCACGTGACCACGACGCTGGCCCGCGAGGGGGACACGCTCATCGTGCGCATCCACGACGATGGCCCGGGGATCGCCCCCGACGTGCGCGACCGCCTCTTCGAGCGCTTCGCCCGGGGGGACTCCTCACGTGAGCGGCGCACCGGCTCCACGGGCCTGGGCATGTCGATCGCTCTGGCCATCGTCCAGTCCCATGGCGGGAGCATCGACGTCGACTCCTCCACCGCGCCCGAGGACCACGGGACCACCTTCAGCGTCAGGCTCCCGGCCGCCGCCGTCGAGGAGTAAGGCCGCGCGTCAGTCGCGGTGGCGGGCCTCGTGCTTGCGGCGGGTGCGGCCCCAGTCGGTCAGCGAGACGAGCGCGGACAGGGCCAGGCAGGTGACGCCGACGACGGCCACCGACCCGGTGGCGTAGGCGCCGAAGAGCTGCCAGCGCGTCTCCGGGCCGTCCAGGTGCCACCACACCCAGGCCCCCAGGCCGAGCGCCCCCAGGGTGCACACGATGCCGGCGGCCGCCATGAGAATGTTGCCGAGGAGCTGGTGCCACAGGCGCGGCCCGGCGGCCGTCACCGGGATCGTCCCCACGGTGGTCAGCCCGGGCACCTCACCGGAGCTCTCCTCCCCGGTCCCCTCGCGCAGGGACCAGGGGGCGCGCCAGGCCCCGCCGGCCACGGCGAGGGCGCCCCAGGCCACGGGCACGAAGATCCCGGCCAGGACGTCGGAGGGGCGGTGCCACTGGCACACGAGGGTGGAGTAGCCCATGGCGATGGTGAACAGTCCCCCGGCCCAGGCCGACAGCGGCCGCCAGCGCCGCCCGGACAGCAGGATGAGGGCGACCGCGGCCGAGGCCGCCATGGTGGTGTGCCCCGAGGGCAGGGTGTTGGCGTTGTCCCAGCGCTCGGTGATGTTGAAGTCGGGCCGCCACAGGAACTGGTACTTGAGGATCTGGGTAGTCAGGTTGGCCCCGACCACGGCGACGACGGCCCACACCGCGCGCCGGTGGCTGCGTCGCAGCAGACCGATGACGAGGATCGTCACCACCAGGACGACCGCGGCCGGCATGGACACCACCGACAGGAGCCTGCGGGCGTGGGCGCTCACGTAGTGCGAGCCGATCTCCGAGCCCTCCAGGGCCATGGCGTCGAGGGCCTGGCCGGTGTGGGTGAACACGAACAGCCCCCACAGGCCGAGCGTCGCCGCCAGGCAGGACAGGGCCAGCAGGCCCCCGCGCAGGCGCAGCTGCCCCAGGGAGCGGGAGGACTGCGACTGAAAGGAGGCCACCGGCCGATCGTAGGTTCTCGAACGCACCAACCAATAGGAAGTCAGCAGCGATTCCTGTGCGGGACTGCTCACGACTCACGTGCCTTCAGGTCGCTGAAGGGGTCCTCCCCCTGGCCGCCTGCGGCCGGGGTGATCGGCCCGTAGGGGGAGGCCGTCCTGGGGGCCGGCTGCTCGACGGGAGCGACCTGCGGGTCCTGGGAGGCGTCGCTTCCGGCGCTCTGCCTCGCGGCGGCCGATGGGCTGATGACCTCGAGCTCGCTGGTGTCATCGGTGAACTGCGCATCGGCCCCGGCTGCCCCGGCGGCCCCGGCGGGGCCGACGACGTCCTGCAGGGGGCGTCCGGGCCAGCGCTCGCGCGCACCGTCGTCGAGTGAGTCATCACCGCGGCCTGCCTCGCGGGCGGCTGAGCCCTTGACGGCTCGCCCGGCGGCACCACGGGTGCGACGACGACGCGTCCACCACAGGCGCACGAGGATTCCGACGACGACGGCCAGGATGATGACAACGGCCACGATGATGGCCTTCATCCAGGTCTGCATGGGGGCGGGCAGGGCCTTGGCCTCCTCGGCCGCGGCGGCCGTGGGGTCCATGGGGACGCGCTCGCCGGTGACCAGGAGGCGGTGGGAGTTGACGCCGTAGGGCGTGCAGGTGATGAGGGTGACCAGGTCGCGTCCGGGGACCTTGCGCAGGGAGTCGGTCTCCTCGGGCTTGACGACGGTGATGTCGTTGACCTCGTACTTGAGGGTCTGCCCCAAGGAGGAGACGTAGAAGACGTCGCCCTTCTTGAGCTGGTTGAGGTTGTCGAACATGGTCGCGGTGGAAAGCCCGGTGTGACCGGTGAGGACCGAGTGGGTGGAGGGGCCTCCGATCGGCAGGCTCGTGCCGAACAGGTGCCCGACTCCCTCCGTCAGGGTGCGGCTGTCGGTGCCGTGGTAGATGGGCAGGCTCACGTGGATGGAGGGGATGACGATCCGGGCCATGACCGGGTCGATGTCCATCTCGTGGAGGTAGGCCTGGTACTGGGGGGTGTCGGGGCGCTGCGACTCGAGCCAGGGGTCGAGGATCGGCGCGCTCTCCAGGTTGTTGTTGTAGGTCTCGGCGGAGGCGCGCTCCTTGGCGACGGTGTCCGGCCCGGCCGAGTTCACCGTGGCGGTGTACATCTTGGCCAGGCGCTGCTGCTCGTCGTTGTTGTGCTGGGTCGCCATGACCGGGTACAGGAGGACGGCGACGCCGACCAGGACCAGGACCAGCGGCAACCAGGTCAGGAAGCGCTCGCGCAGGACCTTGCGTCGGGCCGCCTTCTTCGGGTCAACCTCCGAGGAGCCGGGGCCGTCCGGGCCGGACTGCACGGCCGCGCCGTCGGGCTCCCCCTGGGCCTGGTTCGTGCGGGACTGGGAGATGCGGTCGCGAAGTGATGGGAGTAGCGCTGTCACGGAGAACCGTGCCTTCCTGCGTCGGGTTGTCTGCGGAGCTCGCTGCGAGAGACGGTGGGGATCGGTTGTGGGTTTAACGATTGGCAGGGAGGATCCCTGCGACGCCCGTGTGGGGGAGACGGGTTCTCCCGCCTCCCCCACACGGAAGCAGTCAGCGTGATGACGGCCGGCTGGGGCCGGTCACCTCAGTGGCTGCCAGAGGCTGTCAGTGCTTGGCAACGTGACGGCGCTTGTTGGCGTAGGCGACCACCGCGCCACCGGCCACCAGCAGGGCGCCGGCGACGGTCAGGAAGATGACGCCGTTGGCACCGGTCAGCGGCAGGCGGAAGCCGGCGTTCTTCGGGATGTCGGTCACGGTCAGGTTGGTCGGGGCCTTCGCCTCGGCGTCAGCGGCCAGGACCCGGAAGGGGATCGGGTCGGCCTGGAGGGTGTAGCCCTCAGGCGCCTTGGTCTCCACGAGGCAGTAGTGGTCCTCGTCGGTCAGCTGGTCCTTCTTGGCACCGTTGACGTAGTCGTTGGCGCGCAGGTAGTTGATCTCCACGGTGCCCTGGCCGGCGGTGGTGAAGGTCTTCTCCCCACCGACGGTCAGCGGGTCGACGGTCGGGGTGCTGGGGTCGGAGTCACGCAGCGTGGCACCGCTGGCGGTCTTGGTGCACTCGTAGACCTGGAACTGGGCGCCGTTGTACTTGGTCTTGTCGGCCAGGTCGTCCGTACCGGTCTTGGTGACGACCACCTTGCCGTACTTGGAGAGCACGGGGGTGGTGGGGATGCCGGGGATGTCCGTGGTGGTACCGGGGTTGTTCGGGTCCCAGGTGAAGTTGGGGCTGTCGTTGGGGATGAGGCCCGCGGTGTTGGACAGGTCGCCCTCGAGGTTGACGGCGGCGTCGAACTTGGCGGTCAGGGTCACCTCGATCTTGGTGTCACCGTTGCCGTTGTAGCGCGCCTCGGAGGCCTTGCGACGGCCCTCCTCGGTGAGCTGGATGGTGGCCCAGTTGTGGTCCTTGCCCTCGGCGGTGATGAGGGTGTAGTCGGTGCCGTTCGCCAGGGTCACCTCGTTCTGACCGACGATCTTGACGACCGGGGTGAGGGCGTCCTTGTTGATGCGCTTGTCGAGGCGGTCAACGACCTCGTAGCGCTTGATACGTGCACCGCCGGGGTAGTCCACCTTCGGGATGGAGGTGGTGATGGTGTAGGTGATGTCGCGCCCGGAGCCGGGGGCCGGCTTGTCGGTCACCTGCTTGTCCACACCGGAGAGGGTGTTCTTGGGGTAGACGTGGACGTTGTAGTTCCACTTGGCGGTGTCCTGCGGGTTGGTCATCGGCAGGGTGACGACGAAGTCCTCGGCCGGGATGACCTTGTCCGGGGTGCGCGTCTCGCTGACGAGGTAGGCACCGACCTCGGTCTGGGCGTCGGTGAAGGAGGCCAGACCGTCAGCACCGGTGGTGATCTTCTGGGTGGTGGCACTCTTGAGGGCACCGGCCTTGACCACGTCACCCTTGAGGTCGGCGAGGGTCTTCCAGCCGTCGTAGGTGGTCAGGTCGACGTTCAGCTTGGTGATGGTGAACTCGACGTCGGAGACGGGCTTGCACTCGGCCTGGGGGTCCTCGTTACCGGTCCCCTCCTTGACGCCGTTGGTGTCGGTCTGCTCGCACTTGTGGACGGTCAGCGTGGTGGCCGCGTCGGGGTCGATGGTGGAGCCGTTCGGGTCAGCGGGTGCCGCCGCGCCGGTCGGGGCGACGAGCGCGCCGGCGGCGAGCGTCATCGCAGCGGCGAGGCCGAGGCCCCGGCGCGTGTTGAGGGAGTGCATTTCTGTTCTCTCCTGTGTTGTTGGGATGAATGAGGGATAGAAGGGGTGACCCGCGCGCGACGGAGCGGAGTCGTGGGTTCTTCTCGCGATCAGGCTGAGCGCCCGAACGAGGAAGTCTTTCGTTGACGCAGTGCCAGCAGGCCGGCGCCGGTGATGGCCGCGATTCCGACGGCGATGTTCATGCCGATTCCGCGTCCACCGGACAGTGGCAGGGTGCCGATCTGGAGGTCTCGGACGGTGATCGTGTCGTCGGACTTGCTGGCCCCGCTGCGCGAGACCGTCAGGGCCGAGCCGCCGGGAGTGGCGGTGATGAGCTCGATGCCCGTGTCGGTCACCTTGAAGCGGGCCGGCTTGGCCATGAGCTGGTGCCCGGCGGGAGCCTTGGTCTCCACCAGCCAGTACTCGCGGTTGATGGCCAGTCCCGTGGTGGTGAAGGATCCGGTTCCCTTGCCGCCGGTGAAGGTCACGCCGTCGGTCAGGGGCTTGGCACCCGGGGTGGAGGGATCCATCGGGTAGATGTCGAAGGCCGCGTCATCCAGGGGGCCCTGGCTGCCGGTCTTGACGATCGACAGGATGCGCTTGCCGGCATTGGGCGAGACGTTGGCGCAGGCCACGTCGTGGTCGGGCCGGGTGTCGGAGTCCTTGCCAGCCTGAGGAACGACCTTGTTGTACAGGCCGTGGCCGGGAACGAGGCGATCCTTCTCCGTGGTGCAGGCCAGCAGCTCATCGCTGTATCCGGCGGCCGACGGGTCGATCTTCACCGTGAAGGTGACGGTGTAGCGAATCGTCAGGCCCGAGTAGAGCTTCTCGTTGTCGGACAGGCGGTAGGAGCCGTCGGGCTGGGCCTCGACCGTCCGGGTCGGTCCCATCTCGCGCTGCACCTTGACCAGGGTCGGGTTGAGCCCGGGGGCGAAGGAGGGCTTGTCGTTGATCGGTCCGGTGGACACGGTCAGCGATCCCTCGTTGACCACGCTCACGGTGTAGACGACGTCGAAGGTCGAGCCGTTGCCCGGCTGGGTGGTGACCTCCTTGGAGAACTTCAGCTTGCCGTCGGTGGACAGGCAGCCGTGGTTGTTCCCCTCGCCGTCAGTGTCGCCTTCCATGGCGATGGTGTTGACCAGGCCGGAGGGCTTGCCGTCGGCGCGCTGGTGACCGCACTGGAAGTCGGACTCGTTGTAGCCCGGGGTGTTCTCGCGAACAGTGAAGGTCATCTGCATCGTGAAGGTACGGCTACCACCATCGGCCCCGGCCCGAGGAGCGGCGGCGAGGCTCTCGCCGGTGCCCCCCTTGATGAGGGTGATCGGTCCGTTGAAGGTACCGGTGGCGTCGTTCCTCCCGGGGAGGGTCACGCCCTGGGCGTCAACGCCCTTCTCCAGAATCCGCACCTTGTGCAGGTAGGTGCCTGCGGGCATCTGCGGGGTGTCGGTGAGGTCGGCGACCACCGGGCTGGCGACCAGCGAGGTGTTGGTGACCGTCACCGTGTAGCTGGAGGTGAAGGTGCCGTCACCGTTACGGACCACGTCAAGCGGGGTCTTGGAGGCCTTGAACTGGGGGTTGGCGGGCAGGGTGCCGCAGGCTGCGGCCTCCTTGGGCTGCCCGTCGCCCTTGGTGGTCACCGAGGCCTTGTTGTAGACGGCCTTGCCCTGACCGACGGCGCCGGGGGTGCAGGCTCCCTGGATGCCGGGCAGGCCGGCGTCGGGACCGGAGACGTTGAGCACCACCGTGTAGATGTGCTTCTGGCCCGCGGGCAGGGAGATGCCGGTCTTGACGTAGGGCACGCCGGCCTGAGGCGTCTCCGTGCCGGTGATGGCGCCACCGGAGATGCTGACCTTGTGGACGGTGACCCCGGTGGGGACCTGCCAGGCGTCATTGAGGTCGTAGGTGAGGCCCGCCTTGGCGGAGGGGTTGGTCACCGTGATGGTGTAGGTCTGGTCGAAGGTGGTGCGACCGTTGACCTTCTCGGTGCTCTTGGCGACCTTGGCGAAGGTCTTGTCGATACCGGCGTGCGGGACGACGGAGTTGACGACCTTGATCCGCACGGCTCCCTGCGAGGAGTCGGGCACGGTGAAGGTGACACCGCCGGCGTTGCCGTTGGTCGGGGCCACGGCGGTGGAGGCGAGCTCCCGCTCCTGGTTGCCCGGGTTGGTGACCACCTTGAAGGCGGCCGGGTCCTTCCAGCTGACGCTTCCGCCGGCCGAGGTCCCGGGCTGCTTGAGTCCCCTGGCGTCACGAGCATCCTCGGTGACGGTGCAGGTGGCGCCCACGCGCTGGGCGGGCAGGTCCGCGACGTTGCCCTTGGCATCCACCGTGATCTTGCCGGTGGAGGCACCCTTGCCATCGGGACCCGGGGTGCAGGTGTAGCTCAGGGAGTAGGAGCCGGCCGTGGCGGCGTCGGAGGCGCCCTCAACGCTCTTGACCGCACTGACGGGGGTCTGCTGGGGCTTCTGGTGCACGACGCAGGTGACGTTCTTGCCCTCGCCCAGCACGAACTTGTTGTCCGCGCTGACGGGCACGTTGCTGCCGTCGTCGTTGGTGCAGACCCAGGGGCCGTTCTGCGAGTACCCATCGGGGCCGTTGCCCGAGGACAGGCCGTAGGTGCCGCCGGCGGTGTAGACCTTGCTGACGGCGGGCGTGCCGCTGGCACCGGTGATGGTCTTCTGCCCGAAGAGCCCATCGGTGGCGGGCTTGGCGGTCAAGGTCCACTGCTCGGGCCTGGCGCTTCCGCCGTCGACGATGTTGACGAGGGTGACGCGCCCACGGCCGACGACGTACTCGTTGTGCCAGACGCACTTGACGGCGACCTCGTCCTGGCGCTCGGCCAGCTGGGTCTCATCGAGGCGGATGGTGCGCTGGTCGAGGTTTACGGAGTCGGACTTGTCCAGGCGGGTGGTTCCGTCGCGGCGCAGCAGCGGGGCGGCGCCGTTACTCACCGTGCAGCTGACGTCGCGCAGGAACCAGCCGGTGGACCAGACGTCACCAGTCGTCCGGTCGACGGCGGCCTGCGGGGTCGTGCCAGCCTCCTGCACCGTGGCGGCGTCGTTGGGGGCCAGCAGGGTGTAGTCCTTGGGGTCGACGTCCTCACCGCCCCAGGTGGGGGTCAGGGACTTGGGGGTCCCCCAGTTCTTGGCGCCGAAGGTTCCTTCCGGTGAGACGTTGACGTAGTCGAAGGTGGGGATCGTCAACGACCCTTGAACCGATGAGTCCGCCTTGACGTCCTTGGCGAAGGTCACCGGACGCTCCTGCTCGATGGAGCCGTAGAGGCAGCCGAAGGAGACGGCCCGCTCACGGGTAATGAAGCGGTCCTCCAGCTGGGACGCCTCCTCCTTCTCCAGGTCGGCGCGGCACTGCTGGTTGTCTCCGTTGTTGACGAATCCCCACAGCTTGAGCTTGTACTTAATGCCGGTGTTGGGGTCCGTCCAGGCGGTGTCGGAGCGGTCGGACTTGATGTCGAGGATGTCGTCGGCGCAGCTGCGTCCGTTCTTGTCAGTGAAGTCCTGCGTCATGGAGCCGTTGAACCAGACCAGGGAGCCGTTCTGGTACATGTAGGTGTAGGTGGACCCGTCGTAACGGCCAACCCTCCCGTTCCGGTCATAGGCGTATTGCGTCCTCACCGACTGCTGGTCAGTGCCGTAGTCGCCGATGATGAGCTTGCCGTTCGAGTCGAGCTTCCCGGTGCACGTGTTGGTGGTGTCGAACTCGGTCCACGGGAAGTCGGCCTGAATCGTCTGGGCGGTGTTGACGTTGAAGCTGCCGTAGTAGGTGGTGCCCTTGCCCCGGGAGGGGTTGGTCACGGGGCTGTCGTCGGAGTAGATCGGGCTGTTGACGTGGCGCATCTTCCCCACAAGGAAGACGTTTCCGGCCTTGACGCTCGTGGTGTTGGAGGGCTGGAAACCCAGCGAGGTCTGCTCATCGCCCGGCTCGCCCTTGTAGTAGGTGGGGCAGGGACCGTCAATCGTTTTGCGCCCGTAACCGACCGCCGCGTACTGGCCGCTGCTGCCGTGAACCGAGTCAGTCCAGTAGTTGTTGGAGCCCGGCGTGTAGCGAGTGCAAGCACGCGCGTATGCCCACTCCCACGGGTAGGAGTTGTAGCTGTACCCGTTCGCCGCTGTGTCGTTCACACGATCAACCGTGTCAACGGTGCGTACATAGGCGATCTGCACCGCGGTGTCCCCCAAGGGAATGGTGAGGTCATTGGTGGAGGCATCCGCGGGAGGCGCCGTCCACGGGAGCGACACCATGGTCACCAGGACGATCGCAAGAGAACCGACCACCGCACAGAATCTGTGCAGTAGTCCTTGGCGCCCGCGCTGTGGGCGACGTGATGACTGGGACATGCCGATGATTCCGATCATGAGGGATGGGTGCGCGGGGAGCGCACGACAACTGTGACTGCCGAGGAATGTAGGTCATCCGACCTCTTCCCCAACACCTCAGAATCGGCTCACGGGGCAACAATCACGCATCATTGCACGCCGCAGACACTTTCCCTTGAAATGACGCGGAACGGCGTGGGTTTCAGTTGTATCTCATTGATGACGGAGGCGTCACGACAATAGAGGAAAGACAACAACAAACCCGCAAATGTCTCAGAACGGAATCATACCCACCGGGAGTTCACCATCATCCATTTCCCTCAAAGCCCCATTCAGTCCGTCGTCACTTTCCTGGGTGCAGGAATCCTGTGGTCAGGAGATGACGGGCCGCCTCAACCATCTCCGCGCGCAGCGCGGCCGCGTCGGCTGCGTTCAGCTCACTGAGGGCGGCGACCGCGGAGGCGACCTGCCCGACGCTCAGCTCGCCGTCGGCCACCCCGGCCAGGGCGGCCACCGCCGTGGATGCCTGCAGAGTGCGTCCCAGCCCTCCGCCCTGACGCAGCAGGATGACCGTGGGCTCGGCCGCCCCCGGGATGAGGTGACGCTCCTCGGTGACATCGGGGGCCAGGAGCGGGCGCAGGTCGCCGACGGCCTCGTCGTCGAGGCCGGCGAGCCGCTCGCGCACCTCCAGCACCTCGGCGACGTGGGGTCCCAGGACCCCCTGACCGGAGGTGGTCACCTCCTCCAGGAGGCGCCAGGGCTCGCGGGGGCGCCCGGGACGGTGGACGATCAGGTAGCCGAAGCCGACGCCCCGCACGTCACGGGCCTCGAAGTCGTCGATCCACGCCTCCAGGGCGGCATCGAAGGCCCCCGGGTCGCGCTCGGGGGTCAGGCCGCCGTCGCGCAGCCACATGGTGGCGTACTCCACCGGGTCCTGAAGCTCGCGCTCAAGGATCCAGGCGTCGAGCCCCTCGGGGAGCCAGGCGGCCACGACCTCGCGCCACGAGCCGACGCCACGGTGCTCCCAGTTGCCGAGCATGACGGCGGTGGCGCCGGGCTCGAGGTGCTTGGCGAGTCCGGCGACGAGCCCCGGCAGGATGGGGCCGCCGGCGTCGCGGTACTCCATGAGGGGCAGGCCGGCCTCGCGTACCGCCGGCGGGGTGAGGACGAAGGGCGGGTTGGAGGCGATGAGGTCGAAGCGGCGACCGGCCACCGGCTCCAGGAGGGAACCGCGCAGGAGCTCCAGGCGGCCGGCGTCGGAACCGGACTCGGAGGCGGCGTCGGCCTCTGAGTCGAGGCCGGAACTGGGGGCGATGTCGGAGCCGGCGCCTGGAGCACCGGTGACGCTCACGCCGGCCAGGGCCGTGTTGAAGGCGGTGAAGGCCAGGGCGCGCGCGGAGATGTCGGTGGCCACCACGTGCTCGGCGTGACGCAGCAGGTAGAGGGTCTGGATGCCGCAGCCACAGCCCAGGTCCAGGGCGGTGCGCACGGGCGTGCGCGGGGTCAGGCCCGCCAGGGTGAGGCCAGCGCCGCCGACGCCCAGGACGTGATCGGGGGCCAGGGCCCGGCCGGTGACGAGCTCGCCCAGGTCGGAGGCCACCCACCAGCGGACCTCACCGGCGTCGTCGACGGCCTCGTGGGGGCGCAGGTCGACCAGGGCACGGACGCACCCGGACTCGTCGGGCTCGCCGACCAGGCCGATGGCAGTGGCGCCCGCCGCTGTCGTGCGAGGCAGGGCGGCGTCGAGAGCGGTGGCGGGGACCGGATCGCCGAGCATGAACAGGGCGGTCAGGACGGCCACGGGCGAGGGGGCGGCCCCGGCGGCCAGGGCGGCGCGCACGGCTCGCAGGGCGGGCAGGCGGATCTCGCGGCGCAGGGCGGCGTCGGCGGCCTCCCCCAGGAGGACGGCCACCGCCTCCACACCCCAGCCGGAGTCGGCCAGGTCGGCCCGCAGGCTCGTCGCCTGCTCGGGCGTGGCCGCCGGAGGCGGGAAGGAGGAGGACTCAGAGGCGGACCGGGCGCTCGCGGGGCTCATGGAACCGACCGTAACGCGGGGCGCCGCTCATCTCCGGAGCCCCGCCGCACGGGAGGGCGCCAGAGCGCCCAGGGCTCCCCGCCGGCTCACAGGAGACGGGCGGCGAGCTCGGCGTACTGGCGGGTCCTGACCTCGACGTCGTCGATGTAGCTGATGAGCATGACCTCCTCGGTGCCGTGGTTCTCGGCGAAGGAGGACAGGGCCTGGGCGACCTCGTCGTAGGTGCCCACAATGATGGCGGTGTCGCGCTCGAGGTAGCGCTCGACCTCGGCGCGGTAGGCGGCGTCGAGGGTGGCCGGGTCGCGGAAGCGCATGGGGCGGCCGGTACGCAGGCTGAATCGGGCGTCGGCGGCCACGAGGGCCTGCTCGCGGGCCTCCTCGCGGGTGGCGGCGGCGCTGACGCACAGGGCGGAGAGGGTCTGGCCCCCGTGGATGGAGCCGCGGCCGGGGCCCTCGGGGAGGTGGGCGCGGTAGTGGTTCATGATCTCGACCTGCTGGCGGCCGGTGAAGAACTGGGCGTAGGCGTAGTTGAGGTCGTGGACACCCGCCCAGGCGGCCGACTGGCCCGAGGAGCCCAGGAGCCAGACCTCCGGCATCTGGGCCGGGAGGGGGCGGACCTCGACAGAGGCGTAGGGGTGGGTGGCGGGAAGCTCGTCGCGCAGGAGGGCGACCGTCTCCTCGATGAGGGCGTTGATGGCGTCAGGGTCGATGACGCGGCCCTGGTTGAGGGCGGCAGCCGCACGCATGTCCCCGCCGGGGGCGCGACCCAGGCCCATATCGACGCGGCCGGGGTGGAGGGTGGCCAGGGTGGCGAAGCGCTCGGCCATCTGGAGCGAGCCGTAGTGCATGGCCATGACGCCGCCCGAACCCACCCGGATACGGTCGGTGGCGTCCAGGATGTGCATCATGAGCAGGTCGGGCGCCGAGGACAGGAAGGAGCCGGTGCTGTGGTGCTCGGCCAGCCAGAGGCGGTGGTACCCGGACTCCTCCAGGCCGCGCCCCAGGCGGACGAGGTCCCCCAGGGTGCGGCGGACGTCTCCCCCCTCGAAGAGAGGAACCTGCTCGAGGACGCTGATCCGGCTGAGACGAGGACTCATGGCTTCTCCTGACCTGGTTGCGCGGGGGTGCGGCAACAGTGGGGCAACAGTGGGGCAACACCGCGGGGCGGTATCTCATTCCGCCGGGGCGGGCTGGAGCAGCCGGGCTCCGGCCGGGTCACCGCGGCGTCACCAGATAAGGCGCACCTTCTTAAAAATAGGAGATGGTTTAGTTGCGCCTATGGCGCTGGCGCCTTACGGTTGGATCGACGGAGCCGCCCCGCACCGGCCCCACCCGGGCCGGTGCAGTCCAGCCCAGGCCCGCACCAACTCGCACCGCGATTCGCATCATTCAGGAGGCACCCATGGCCGTTCTCACCATCGGAGACCAGTTCCCCGCCTACGAGCTCACCGCCGTCGTCCCCGGCAACCTCAAGGAGGTTGAGGCCAGCAAGCCCGAGGACTACTTCACCACCGTCTCCTCCCAGGTCCCCGCCGGCACCTGGCGCGTCGTCTTCTTCTGGCCCAAGGACTTCACCTTCGTGTGCCCCACCGAGATCGCCGCCTTCGGCGACCTCTACCAGGACTTCAAGGACCGCGACTGCGAGGTCGTGGGCGTCTCGGTGGACAACGAGTACACCCACTACGCGTGGCGCCGCAGCCACGACAAGCTCCAGGACCTGCCCTTCCCCATGGCCAGCGACCTGAACCGCGAGCTCACCGAGGCCCTGGGCATCAAGCGCGCCACCGGTGAGGCCGACCGCGCCACCTTCATCATCGACCCCCACAACGTCATCCAGTCGGTCTCCGTGACCGCCGACTCCGTGGGCCGCAACACCGAGGAGGTCCTGCGCCAGCTCGACGCCCTCCAGTCCGACGAGCTGTGTGCCTGCAACTGGCAGGCCGGCGCCGCCACCATCGACGCCCTGGGCCAGATGGGCTGACGGGCCACCCCGTCCCCCGACCTCATCACCTGAACGACGACGAAACGAGAACCCATGAGCATTGACAACCTGCGCTCCGCCCTGCCCGAGTGGGCCAAGGACCTCTCCCTGAACCTGTCCACCCTGTCCCGCTCCTCCTCGCTGACCGAGCAGCAGCAGTGGGGCACCTTCGTGGCCGCGGCCGCCGCGACCCGCAACGAGTCCGTGCTGGTCCAGGTCATGGAGGACGCCCGCACCCACCTGTCCGAGGAGGCCATCAGCGCCGCCCTGGGCGCCGCCTCCATCATGGCGATGAACAACGTCGCCTACCGCACGCGCCACTTCCTGGGCTCGGCCTACGAGAACGAGCGCATGGGCCTGCGCATGAACATCATCGGCACCTCCGGTGGCGTGGAGAAGGTCGACTTCGAGCTGTGGAGCCTGGCCGTGTCCACCATCAACGGCTGCGAGAAGTGCGTGACCGCCCACGAGGCCACGGTGCGCGGCGAGGGCCTGAGCACCGAGCAGGTCTGGGAGGCCGTGCGCATCGCCGCCACCCTGACCGGTGTGGCCCAGGCGGTCGGCGTCGTCGAGACCCTCGACTGACCCGATCACCACGATTCAGACGGCGGCCGCCGGCTCCCTCACTGGGGGACCGGCGGCCGCCGTCTTTGTCTGCGTATCTGCGCCCTGTATCGACGCCTCGGTGCCGCTCAGCTGCGGGGGTCGGCGTCGATGGCGCCCTGGGTGTCGTTGAAGATCAGGTTGGAGATCTCGACCTGGACCGTCTCCACGTGGGGGACGTCGTGCAGGAGGAGCGGGTCGTCGGCGGAGGTCTGCAGGGCCAGCGTGCCGCAGCCGAAGAAACGGTCGGCGACGTCCTTGTCCAGCTGGATGTCGGAGATCCGGGTCAGGGGCAGGTCGTGGCCGATGCGGCTGATGATGCCGGAGCGGGTGATGATGCGCTTGGTGGTGATGGTGTAGGTGTGCATGTACCACTGCAGCCAGGGCAGGAGCAGCAGGGGGACGCTCGCGACGAGGATCACCACCCAGATCGCCACGATGCCCCAGGGCTGCCAGCTGGTGGGGGCCATGACCGAGGCGACGACGCCGACCACGAGCAGGAGGATCTCGACGACGAACCGCCACAGGAGGACCTTGATGTGGGTGTGCATGTGCCGCACCACGACCTCGTCGCGGCTCAGCAGCTTCTTCGACAGTGCCATGCCCCCATCGTGCCAGGCCGCCGGGGCTCGCGCACCCAAGAGGGCAGGAGTACCCGCTTGAGCGTGCCTCGGGCGGGGCGCCTTCACCCACTGAGCATGCTCATGCCGACCGAGGCGACGACCGGCGCGATCCCCAGGATGACGAAGGCCGGCAGGTGGCAGGCGCCCAGCGGTAGGACCAGGCGCACCGCGAGGCGCTCGGCTGCCTCCTCGTCGCGGGCATGCCTCCCCGCGCGCAGGCTCGCCGCCGTCGCCGCCAGGAGGGCGGCCGGTGAGGCCCCGTCCTCCCAGCCGGGACGCAGGCAGGACTCCAGGCGGGATCGCCGCGCCCTCCACTGCTCGTCCTCGGGCGCCTGCCAGGCCTCCTCCCACGGGGCGCCCAGCAGCAGGGCCCGCCCCACGACGCCGGCCCCCTCCTCTTCCAGGGCCGCGCCTAAGGCGGTGAGCACCCCGGGCACTGAGGCACCGGCACTCAGGGCGGCGGCGGCCAGGTCCAGGACCAGGGCCTCGTCAACGACCTCGCCCTCGGCCGTCGCGGCGCGGATGAGGCGCCTGGTCACCAGGTGCCCCACGACCATGAGCCCGATACCCAGCGCCCCTGCAGCGCTGCCGAGTCCGCCGTCGAGCAGGAGGGAGGCGGGGTCGGCGCCCACGAGCATCCCCAGCCCCAGGCCGACCACGGGCAGGCAGGCCAGGAGCCGGGCGGTGCTGCGGGGGCCGGCCAGGGCGGCCCGGCGGGAGGCCTCGGCGCGACCGGACTCGGCCACCCCGCCGGCCACGGTCTGGAGGATGTCGGCCAGGGGCGCCCCCAGGGCGGTCGACAGGCGGCAGGAGGCGACGGCGCCCGGCACCCCGGCGGCGGTGGCCCGCCTCTGCCGGGCCCGCCGGCCTAGCGGGGGCGGGTGCCAGCGCAGGCGCCCCTGGCTCCATCGGGGCAGCCACGAGTCGTGCTGAAGGTCCGCGAGCGCGCGCAGCACGGGTGGGACGCCGTCCTCGTCGGGCTCGGCGCCCTCGGTGAGGCCGGCGCGCCGGCAGGCTCGCGTCCAGGCCCGCTGCGGGGTCGCGCCGGCGCGCAGGAGGCTGGCGACCTCGGTGAGCAGCAGGCCGAGGTTCGGTTCTGGTGCCCCGGTACGTCGGGAGTGCAGCGCGTCGAGCGCCGCCTGCCGCATCGTCGGGCGTGCCTGGGCCTCGGGGGTGCCCGTGGTCCAGCCGCGGGGCAGGTCGCGGCGGGCCGGCAGCAGGAGCACGGCGGCGGCCAGGGCGACCAGGACCGCCGCGATCCAGGCGCCCGGCACCGGGCCTCCCACCGTCCCACCCACCAGCCCAGTCAGGTGGGCCGCCGGGGGTGGGATCGCGGCCGTGCCCGTCACGCAGGCCATGCCCACCCAGCTGGTCACGCCCGTCATACCGGTCTCCTCTCCCCCGCCCCGGGCAGTCCGTCAAGGCCGGTGCGGGCCAGGGCCTGTGGGCCGATCCGCTCCCGCAGTGCTGATACGGCCGGGCCGGGTCTGAGTCGGCCGTCGCCCGTCACGTGCAGGGCCTCCTCGCAGATGAGAACTGCTCCGGCCGGGCTCGTCCCGCGCCGCAGCACTCCGATGGAGGCGACGTACCGGCGTGCCCCGGTGGTGCCGGCCTGCCGGCGCAGGTGGACGACGGCGTCGAGGGCGCTGGCCGCCTGGGCGGCGACAGCCGCCTCGTCGAGTCCCGCGAGGGCCCCCAGGGCGGTCAGGCGGGCGGGGACGTCGGCGGGAGAGTTGGCGTGGAGGGTGGCCCAGCCGCCCTCGTGGCCGGTGTTGAGGGCGGTGAGGACATCACGCACCTCGGGGCCGCGGCACTCTCCCAGCACGATCCGGTCGGGCCGCATGCGCAGGGCGGTACGCACCAGGGAGGTCATGGCGACCGCCCCGACGCCCTGGACGTTGGCGCCGCGCTCCTGGAGGTGGACGACGTGGGGGTGGCGGGGGCGCAGCTCGCTGGCCTCCTCGATGCACACGATGCGCTCGGTGGCCGGGACGAGTGAGAGCAGGGCGGCAAGGAGGGTGGTCTTGCCGGTACCGGTGGCGCCGGTGACCAGACAGCTGGCGCGGCCGGTCACCAGGGCGGCCAGGACCTCGTCCAGGCCGGGGGCGATCGTGCCGGCGGCGGTCAGCTCGTCCAGGGTGAAGCCGCGGCGCCGCTTGGTGCGCAGACTGATGAGAGTGCCATCGGCGCTCAGGGGCGGCAGCACCGCGTTGAGTCGGGTGCCGTCGGGCAGGGTGGCGTCGACGACGGGGCAGGCGTCGTCGAGGCGCTTGTGCGCGGAGGCGGCCATGCGCACGGCCAGTGCCCGCACCTCGGGCTCATCCATGGCGGCTGCGGGGACCGGTTCGAGGCCGCGCCCCCGGTCGATCCAGGTGCGCCCGTCGCTGACGAGGACGTCGGTGACGCCCTCGGTCTCGATGAGGGGCTGGAGGATCGGCCCGGCGCCGTCGACATCGGCGCGCACCCTCTGGCCCAGGCGCGCCATCCCCACCTGTCCGGTGGCGGGGGCGGCGGCATCGTTGAGGGCCTCCTCCAGACCCACGCCGCGGGCCAAGGCGCTGCGGACACGGGCGAGCTCGGGGCCGTCTGCCCCACCCCCGCCGGGGGCACCCGGCTGACCGGGACTCACCGGGACCATGACTGCCTCCTGGACTGATCGCCTGACTGATTCACTGACTGGCTCGTTGGCCGGCTCGCCGACTGATTCGCCAACTGGTTCGTTGTGCGGGTCTCCGACGCTGCGGCGTCGGCGAGCCGGGGCAGCAGCTCGCGGGCCAGGGCGCTCGCGGCGCGCCGGAGGGCCGAGCGGGACCGCACCGGGTCCTCCCCGAGGGCCAGCCGCTTGGCCAGGACCCGGTCGGTGGGCACCTGCCCCAGGACCGGGCAGCCGGTGATGAGCTCGAGGTCCTCGGCGAGGACGTCCTCACCCACCTGGCGCGCCACGAGCCAGACCGGCACCCCAGCAGCGGCGGCGTCGGCCGTGGCGGCTTCAGCATCGGCGGCCACGACAGCGGCGGGCGCCGGGCCCCGCAGTCGCGAGGCGATGCTCTCGGCGGCGACGGCCGAGCGCAGGTCGAGTCCGGTGACGATGAGGACCCCGGCGCCCGGCGGCGGGGACGCCCCGCGGGGCAGGTCCACCAGCACGACGTCGTGCTCGGCCCGCATGGCCTCCAGGACCGCCTCAGCGCAGGGCAGGGGGCCTCCGCGCACGTCCCCGGTGAGGACCGGCATGGCGTGCCACACGGGCAGGGCTCCGACGAGGTGGCCGGGCCGGAAGGCCGACTCTTCGGCCGGCAGGTCCGCCCAGCGCAGTCCGGTCAGGACGCTCTGCCCGCACAGGAGGTCCAGGCCGCCGGTGGGGTCGAGGTCCATCATCGCCACCCGTCTGCCCGCGCGGCCCAGCGCCCACGCCAGGTGCAGCAGCAGGACGCTGGCCCCCAGGCCCCCGCGGGCGCCGGTGACGGCCAGGACCTGGGCGGGGCGCCCCGAGCGCGGCGCCCCCGGGCTCCTTCTCCTCTCCCTCGGCTGCGTCTCAGCACCGGACTGCGCAGGCTCACCGGAGGAGGGCCTCAGGGGAGGGAAGGAGACGTCTCGGCCGTCCCACACCGGCCTGCGCCCCGTCGCCGGTCTGACCCGGGCCGCCTGCCTCGCCCTGGCTCCTTCCGTGGCCTCCGACGTCGGGTCCTTCTCCTTCGGCTCTGGAGCCGCCGCGCCCCCGGACGCCGCCACTGCCGGGATGGTCAGCGTCTCCTCCGACTGCGCCGATGTCCCAGGCAGCTGCAGCTGCCCCGGCTGCCATGCGCCGTCCCCCGCGGGAACGGGCGTCTGCCTCACAGGCATCTCCACCGGCATCGCCCTCTCCTTTCGGTTCCCTCACTGTCTCCCCGGTCGTGCCCACGGCCGGCCGTTGCCACAGCCGCCTCCCGGCTCCCCGGCCGGTACCCCGCACGAGTGGTACGGCGATACTGCGGCGCCGCCGCCGGCGGCTCTCCACCAGGGTGCGGGCCCGTCCGCGGCTGCGCCCAGCGACGTCGTCGGCCCTGTGGAGGAGGGGCGCAAAGGCACGCCTGTGGCCCCGCGCCCACCGCGTCCCACCGCGCCTCACCGTGGCCCGGGGCCGCCCAGCGCGGCAGCCTCGGCGACGACGCAGGCAACCGAGGGGCTCACACGCCTGACACCGGAGCTCCCCTCGTGATGAGATGGGTCCATGAGCGCGCAGGACCGCGCAAGCGCCCCCTCCCGACTGCCGGCGACGTCACCAGTGACGGCACCGACCGCCCCACCGGCTGCGCCGGAGCTCCCGCCTGCCGGGCCGGCCCCCACCGGGCACCGTGCGGCGGCCTACTTCGACCTGGACAAGACGATCCTGGCGACGTCGTCGACCTGGGCGCTGGGGACCCCGATGCGGCGCAGCGGCCTCATCTCCTCCCGCGCCCTGGCCTACGGGCTCATCGCCCAGATCCCCTACCTCCTGGTGGGAGCCGGCACCCAGCGCTCCAGCAGCCTCATGGAGCACCTGGCCCTCATGTCGGCCGGCATCAGCCGCCGGGACCTGGTGGAGGTCGTCGAGGGCGCCCTGACCACGGCGATCGAGCCGGCCGTCTACGCCGAGGCCCTCGACCTCATTGAGGGCCACCGCCGGGCCGGGCACGACGTCGTCGTGGTCTCGGCCTCCATCTCTGAGATGGTCGCCCCCATCGCCCGCCTCGTCGGGGCCGACCGGGCGGTGGCCACCCACATGGAGGTCGGCGAGGACGGTCTGTTCACCGGGCGCATCTCCCGCTCCATGCTGCACTCGGAGAAGGTGGTGGCGCTGCACGAGGACGCCGCCGCCCACGGCATCGACCCGGCCCGGTGCTGGGCCTACTCCGACTCGATCTCCGATGAGCCGATGCTCAGCGCCGTCGGCCATCCGGTCGCCGTCAACCCCGATAGGGACCTGCGGCGCCTGGCGCAGGAGCGGGACTGGCCGGTGCGCGACTTCGCCCGCCCGGTGCGGCTGCGGCCGCGCTGGGAGCCGCCGAGCCTGTCGACCCAGGCCTCGGTCATCGCCCACGTGGCCGGCGTGCTGGCCGTCGGGGGCACCGCTGCCTGGCTCATGGCTCGACGCCGCCCGCGCGGCGCCCGCGGCCTCTGAGTCCTCCGGCCGGGCTTCGGTCCGGGCTCACCTGGGCGGCCCGACTCACCCGGCCCGCCAGGTGCCGGCCTGCACCGCCCGGCACAGGCGCTGGGCCTCCTGAACCCCCGCGAGCACCGCCTCGGCCTGCCACACCACCCAGGCCACCACCCCGTCCATGGTGCCCGAGGCGTAGGCCCCGGCGGCCTCGGTGTAGGCCGCCGGCACCCGACCGGGGTAGAGGTCGGTGACGGCCGTACCGGTCGGCTCGAGCCCGTCACGCACCAGGAGGTGACGCACGAGCAGGCGCCCCACGGCGGCGTTCCCGGCGGTGAAGGGGCGGGCGGCCAGCATCTCGGCGTGCACGATGGCCGCCCGCACCAGCGCCGGCGCCTGCGGCGCCTCGATGAGATCGACCAGTCCCGCCAGCCTCACCGCCAGCTCCTCGCCCTGCGGCGCGACCCCAGGACCGCCCTCCCGGGCACGCACCTGCCGGGCGCGCGGCACACCGACCTCCCCCAGGCCCACCCGGCCGCCGGCCGCCAGGGGGCCGACGACGTCGCGGTGCAGCGCCGCCAGCAGCGAGCGCGCCGGGGGCACCACCGGCCGTCCCCGGCCCACCAGGTCCGGCATCCAGCCGACCAGGCGGGTCCCGGCGCGCCACAGCCCGGCCACGGCGTCCAGGCCCGGGTCTCCGGTGGCGGCCTGGGTGAGGGAGCCGGCGACCACCTGCTCGCGCAGGACCTCAGCGGAGACCACCGCGCCCTCGACGCCGCCCGAGGCGATGGCACCCCGGATCGCGGCCTCGGCGCGGGCCTCGCGCCACCGGCGTCGCAGGGCCTCGTTCCAGCGCAGCTCGGAGCAGGCCTCACGCACCGCAGCCTCGGCGGCGCGCACTCGCTCATCGGCGGCCACGACCCTGAGCGCCTCCAGCGCCGGATCCTCGGGCGAGGGGGCGCCGTCGGCGGAGGACCCGGCCCGCGCACCTCCGCCGACCCCACCGATAATCAACCCGTCGGTCGGCGTTCCGGGGCGGCCCGTCACGCCCCGCGCCACGGGCCTCCCGGGCCCCCTGGGTCCCCTGGGCTCCGACGAACCGATCCCCACAGACATTCGCACCACGCCCCCACTGTGGCACACCACGGTCATCGCCGGCCACAGACGCCCTCAGGCGCCCCCCCCTGGCCCCGTATCCCGAGGAAACCAGCACGAGGCGAGCGCACCCCCTAGACTCGATCAGGTGAGTGACTCCCCCTCCCATGACGCACCGGGCTCCGGCCCGCCGCCCGCGACCCCTGGCGCATCGGGTCGGCCACCGCGCAGTCGCCGCCCCGACTACGTGCTCACCGCCGTCGTCGGAGTCCTCTTCTCCCTGGGCGCCTCCGCCCTGCTGGGCCTGGCCGCCGACCAGACCTCGATCCTGCGCACCGGCCTGCTGCTCGGCGCCCTCCTCCTGCTGTCCGCCGCCGCCGCCGTGCTGTTCGCCAGCCGCTCCTCGCTGGGCGCACTCGTCACCGGACTGACCGCACTGACCGCCCAGTCGATGGTCTTCCTGGCCCCCATTCACGCGGCCTCCTTGACTGAGCCCTGGCTGCAGCAGCTCGTCAGCACCGGTTTCATGCTCACCCTGGCGGGCCTGTGGCTGGGTGGCTCCTGGGGGATGCGCCAGGCCCGCCGCGCCGGCCAGGCCCAGGGGCACGCCGCCTTCCGCCTCACCGAGGCCGACCGGACCGTGGGCTCCACTCCGACGCCGCCGCCCTCGCGCCGCCGCGACCACCTCCTGTCCCTGCCCTGGGTCATCGCCGGGCTGGCGCTGGCGGCCTTTCTGCTGCCCCGTGCCTACCTGCGGGCAGTCGCCCCCGGTGTCCAGACTGGGCCGCTGCTGATCGCAGCCGTCCTCGTCTCCCTCCTGGCCCTGGCCGCGGCCGGCGCCTCGACGGCCCGCTCAACCCTCGGTGCGCGCGTCATCGGCCCGGTTCTCGTGCTTGCGGCGGTGCCCACGCTCAGTAACGGTATGATCCCTGGCGGCCACCTGGTCTCCAGGCTCCTGCCGCACGGCCCGAACGCCGTCGTGCTCGCCGCCATCGGCATCGAGCTCATGGCGATCGGCTGGGGAGCACATGTGGCTCGCCGGCAGGGCCGCGCCAACGCGCTGGCCAGGCTGCGTTCCGGCGTCTGAGGGGCCCACGCCCGAATTCGTGTCCTGGAGATGACCGGCCCCATCCGGCATCCCCCTCCTACTACCGTGTGCATGCGTAAGGAGACCTCGTGAGCACCGACAACACAGACCGCACCGCGCCGCAGGCGCCCCTCGCCTCCGACGACGCCGCCCCGTCCTCCCCAACGACGTCGACGCCCACCGCGCGGACACAGGCCACGGACCAGCGTTCAGAAGAGGTGACGGCCAACCCGACCGATCAGCCCGCCGCCTCGCCCTCCCTCGCGAGCTTCATCGGCAAGGCCAACCGGGTCTCCCAGTCCTCCTCCCCCGCGCCTCAGGCACCGGCCGGCAAGGCCGCTGCGGCCGGTGCCGGCACCGACGAGGCCGATACCGTCGAGGCGGTCGATACGGTCGATGACGCAGCCCACGACGGGGCCGGAGAGAAGGAGGCCGAGGCCACTGACGACGGGGGCGACACCCTCAACCTCCGCGAGCAAGCATCCTTCCCCGCGGCCGGGGACCAGGCCGCTGCGGGCGCTGAGTCCGTTGAGACCACCAAGACCACTGCCGCGGGCGCTCAGGCAGCTCCAACGCCGTCCGAGACCGTGACGCGCAGCGACGAGGCCGTCGCGCCGACGGTCAGGACCGCTGAGGCCGCCGGGATGCCGCCGTCGATTCCGCCGCCGTCGGAGCCCGGCGAGGTGGGCGACGAGGTGGACGATGAACAGACACCGGTCGCCGTCGAGGCCACAACGACCACGGCTCCTGAACCCGCCGCAGTCCTCACCGGTTCCACGGTCTCCGCCGGCTCGGCCGTCACCGCCCCGGAGACGTCGTCGCCCGCCCCGATGGACGATGTGGATGACGAGACCGAGGCGCCGGCCCCGACGGTCAGCGCCGAGCCCCTCAGCCGGCCGGCCGACCGACCGACCACGGCAGCCGCCACCGCGCCTGCAACCACAGAGGCCGCGGTCGCGCAGGGACCCGCCTCCGTGACCGACACCGCCGAGATCGCCGAGACCGCCTCAGTGTCGGAGGGCCGCATCGAGGTTGAGGACTTCGAGGCGTTCGACGACGTCGAGGACCTTGAGGACGTCGACGACATCGAGGACTCAGCCGAGGGCGATGACCTCGAAGGCCCGGACGTGGACGACGACCGCACCCCCGAGACCCCGGCGATCCCCACCCCCGTGACCGGCTCCCCGGCCGTGAGGGCCGTACCCGTCTCGGTGGCCACCGGTGCGGCCCGAGCCTCGAATGGGATCACGGACGCCACCCCGCCGACCCCCTCCGCCGCAACCAGCACCGCGGATGCCGCCGTCAGCCTGGACGACACTGACAACACCGACGTCGACGACATCGATGGCTTCGACGGCGAGCACAACGCGGAAACCGGCGAGGCCGGCGAGACCGAGCAGGCATCCGATGCCGACGAGGACTCCAAGGACAGTGCCGAGAAGCCTACTGAGAACGTTGCCAAGGAGGCTGCGCAGCCGGCCGCCACCTCGGAGCCCGCCTCGGCTCCCTTCCCGACAGCCCCCACCGCACAGCCCTGGAGGCCGGTCCCGCCGGCCTCCGCCTCCCAGACGCCCACCGACACGACCGCAGCAGCCGACGCAGCCGCCATCGAGGACGTTGAGGACGTCGACAACACCGATGACGGCTTCGCGCCCATCGAGGCCCCCGCCGTCTCGGCGGCCTTCGCGGCTCCCGCCGCGCCGTCGGCGACCGTGACGACACCGGCCGCCCCGTCAGCGGACTCGCCGGAGCCCGCCTCATCGAGCCGGCCCGGGGCCGAGCCGCAGGAGCCGGCGTCAGCGCCGTCAGCGACCTCGGCGCCATCGGTGCCCGCATCGACGTCACCGGCCGAGCCGGAGGCGGCAGCGCCGGTGAACGCCGCGGCGGACAACCGCCCCTCGGCCCCGTCCTGGCCGGCGACCCCCGCGGCTCAGCTGGCCCGGACGGGCTCCGCCGCCAGCGCCCCCTCGGCGCGTTCCACCGGGGCGGCGCCCTCCGCCCACCCCGCCTTCTCCTCCGGTACCCCGTCCCCCACCGCCTCAACGGAAGGGATGGGCGCAGGGCTGGGAGCAGCCCCCCGGGCCGCCGCCTCCCCGTACATCGAGCACTCCAGTGACCGCCCCGAGGTGCCTGCCAGCACACCGGCCCCCGCCGCCACGAGCGCCCGGGACTACCGCCCGACCCCGGCAGCCTCGCCGTCGGCCCCCTCCCCGCAGCAGACGCCCGACTGGTTCGCAGCCGCCCCCACCGCCCGGGGCCTGTCCGCGAGCGCCGACGCCGGTCAGAGCGACGACCCGGAGGAGCGCGGCCGTTCGCGGGCCCGGCAGGCCGCCATGGCCATGACCGGCGCCGAGGAGGAGGACGACGCGATCCTCCTCAAGGGCGCCAGCGCACTGAGCGCCCCGAGCTCGCGAGTCGAGACCCACTGGGCCGGGGTGCTCATCGCCATCGTCCTGTTCCCTCTGGCCTGGTTCCTCGTGCACGACGGCGCCGCCACCCTGACCGGCGGCAACCCCTCGGCCTGGCCCTCGGCCGCCTCCCCGATGGGCGCGCTGGAGATCCTGGGCGGGACCGCGGCCTGCGCCGCCGCCCTGTTCATGATCTCTCGCTCCTCGCTGGGGGCCTTCGTCGTCGGCGCCCTCAGCACAGTCATCGGCCTGCCCTTCATCCTCATGCCGGGGGTCACCAAGTCGATCCTGGGGCCCACGGTCAATCGGCTTCAGGCCCACTCCGACCTGGGCAAGGCCCTGTCCACCTACGTCATGGACGACGGCCTCTCGGGCCGCTTCATCCTGATGGGCGTGCTCACGATCATGGTCGCCGTCGTCGGCCACGTGGCTCGCCGGTCCGGGCAGCGCACGCAGGACGAGGGCCGCGGCCCGCGTGACTGATCCCGACACCACCCCGACGCCTTCCGGGGCCGAAGAGGCAGGAGCGCCGTCGGCTCGGCGGATGCAGACCCTCGCCGATGCGGCCCGGGACGCAGTGCCCATCGTCGTCGGATACGTGACGCTGGGGCTGGCGGCCGGGATGCTGCTGGTCGCCGAGGGCCTGGCCTGGTGGTGGGCGCCGGTGTGGAGCCTGGTCATCTACTCCGGGACCATGCAGATGCTGCTGGTGCCGCTGGCCGGTGGCGGCGAGCCGCTGGCGGCCATTGCCCTGTCCACCGGTTTCGTCTCAGGCAGGCACGTCTTCTACGGGCTGGGCTTCCCCCTGGAGCGGGTGCGTGGCAGGGCGCTCACGCGCCTCTACGCCGTCCACGCGATCACCGACGAGGTCTACGCGCTGCTGGCGGCGCGCGACCGGCGGGCCATGAGTGGGCGCTACCTGGTGGGCGTGGAGGCGATCAGCCACGCCTCCTGGGTCTCGGGCACGACCGTCGGGGCACTGGCCGGCACGGCGCTGGCCTCCGTGGTGGGTGAGCGCATCGAGCTGCTCGGTTTCGTGCTCACGTCCCTGTTCGTGGTCCTGGCCATTGAGAACTGGCGCAATCACCCCGATATCGGGGTGCTGTGCGTGGGGCTGGTGGCCGGCGGGGTCGGCCTGGCCATCGGTGGATCGGCGGCACTGCTGACCGCGCTGGTGATCCTCGCCGTCGGCCTGGTGGGGCTGTACGCCTGGCGCGGCCGCCGCCCCGGGGCAAGCGCGCCGGAGCCCGGGCGGAGGGACAGCTGATGCTCACCAACCCGCAGATCGCAGTCGCCGTCGTGGTCGTCACCGTCATCACCTTCGTGTGCCGGATCGTGCCCTTCGTGCTGCTGCGCGGGCGTCAGGACAGTGCGGTGCTGGCCTTCCTGTCCCGGGCGATGCCGCTGGGGGTCATGATCGTCCTGGTGGCCTACACGCTGGGTGGGGTGGGCCTGTCGCCGTCGAGCTGGCTGCCGGCCGCCGCCGGGATCGGAGCGACGGCGGGTCTGCACCTGTGGCGGCGCTCCATCGGGCTGTCACTCATCGGCGGCACCGGCGTGTACGTGGCCCTCAGTCTCCTGCTGGGCTGACCCGCCGCGGCCGGTGGCCGACCATGTAGAAGACGATGAGGGCCACGTAGGTGACCACGCTCAGCCAGGCGCTGACCATCCCCAGCAGCGCGGCCAGTGCGTAGAGCCACGGCCCCATCGCGAAGCGCCGGGTCATGGAGCGCACCTCCGCCTCGGATACCCCTGCTCGCAGGCGGCCACGGTCCCGGATGGAGGCCCGCCACAGGGCGTTGAAGAACAACCCGCCGACCACCATGACCATCCCGTAGAAGACGGCGCCCGTGCGCTCGTCGTGGCCGGACTCCAGGGACCGGGTGAGGACCGAGGTGGCGAAGGGCAGGAAGGCGACGTCGAGCAGGAGGAAGAGGTTGCAGATGAGCATCCACTGGTCGACGCTGCGCACCCGCACGAAGATGGCGTGATGGTTGAGCCAGACCTGCCCCACCAGGAGGAAGCTGAGGACGAAGCCCACGTAGCTGGGCCACAGGGAGGCCAGGGAGTGCAGGAGGCTCCCGCCGCCGTCGGGCAGCTTGATCTCCAGGCTCAGCAGGGTGATCGCGATGGCGATGACCCCGTCGCTGAAGGCCTCCAGGCGTCCGGGTGAGACGGGCGCCGACTCCTCCTCCCCTTGAGTGCCGCCGGCCCCAGCGGCCGCGCCCTCCTTGGGTGCCGGGTCAGTAACCGGGTCTGTGGCCCCGACATCCGCATGCGCGCACCCGCAGGAGTCAGTGCGGGCACCCTCGGCGAGGTCATCGGCAGAGCCATCACCCGAGTCATGGTGGCGCTGGGCAGTCATGCCTTCTCCTTCCCTCCGCGATCAGGAGCGATGTGGAACCCGATCGTCATCTCCGGCCGTGCTCCGGGAGCCGGTTCACCCCGGCACATGTCCATATCGGTGACAAAGAGGATATCCAGGCGCTCATAACGTCACCTGAACCGCGGAATCATTGCGCCGCCGGGGACATTCCAGTACCGGCGGGGACATTCCTGTACCGACGGGGACAATCGACGCCGTCGGGGACCGAATTCCTGTCCCCCAACGCGCATCTTGTCCCCGCCCGAGACAACACGCACCCAGCCGCGCAGAATGTCCCCGGCCACTCGAGAACGCCCCCACCAGGAGACACCCCGCACCAGCGGGGACACTCCAGTACCGACGGGGACATTCCTGTACCGACGGGGACAATCGACGCCGTCGGGGACCGAATTCCTGTCCCCCAACGCGCATCTTGTC
>NZ_JBGEVE010000009.1:59387-137628 GCF_048514265.1 Actinomyces sp. SKVG-SVH-4(1)
CCCGCCCGAGACAACACGCACCCAGCCGCGCAGAATGTCCCCGGCCACTCGAGGACGCCCCCACCAGGAGACACCCCGCACCAGCGGGGACACTCCAGTACCGACGGGGGCATTCCAGTACCACCGGGGACAATCGACGCCGTCGGGGACCGAATTCCTGTCCCCCAACGCGCATCTTGTCCCCGCCCGAGACGACACGCACCCAGCCGCGTGGAATGTCCCCGGCGGGCGGCCCTGAGGCGGTGCAGGACGACGTGGGCGGTACTGGGCGGCCCCGTCGCCGGTACGGGGCGCCGACCAGTAGGCTGCGGGCGTGCCTGTTGACGTCAATCGCCCCGGCCCCTGGACCCACCGCAACCTCACCGCCCGCGGCACTCGTTTCCATGTCGCGCTGGCGGGCCCCGAGGCCCCGGCCGGAGCCGGCCCCCTCACCCTCCTGGTGCACGGCTTCCCCGAGTGCTGGTGGACCTGGCATCACGTCATCCCCGCCCTCGCGCAGGCCGGGCACCGCGTGGCGGCCCTCGACCTGCGCGGCTTCGGCGGCTCGGACCGGCCGCCGTCGGGCTACGACCTGGTGACGCTCGCCCAGGACCTGGCCGCCGTGGTCCGCTCCCTGGGGCACGAGCGCGCCGTGGTCGTCGGCGCGGGGCTCGGCGGTCAGGTCGCCTGGGCGCTGCCGCACCTGGCCCCGGACCTGACGACGGCGATCGTCCCGGTCGGCGCCCCCCACCCGCTCGCGCTGCGCTCGCTGCGGACCCGGGCCCTGTCCGGGCCGGCGCTGCAGTACGCGAGCCTGCGGATCCCGGGCCTGGCCGAGCGCCGCCTGCGCAGCCGCAGCGCCCTGGAGGGCCTGCTGCGTTCCTGGGCCGGGCCGCACACGCGCGAGGCACTGGCCGAGGAGGCCCCCTACTACGCCGAGCTCCTGTCCCGACCCGGCGCCGCCCGCAGCGCCCTGGAGCCGCTGCGCAACCTCGTGCTGTCCCGGGCGGAGACGGCGGCCCTGGACAAGCCGGTGGCGGTGCCCGTCCTGTCGGTGCAGGGCGAGCTCGACCCGGTCCAGCCCGCCCAGGCCTACGCGCGCGACACCCATCACGTGGCCGGCAACCTGCGTCAGGTAACAGTCCACCGCTCCGGCCACTTCCCCCAGGAGGAGACCCCTGCGGGGTTCGTCCGGGCCCTGCTGCCCTTCCTGGCCGACGTCGCCCCGCCCGCTTCCGCCTGAGGCCGCGAGCCGGACACTTATCGCGCAGCCCCGTTGTTCTTCGGTAGGTCTGCACATGAAGTGCCCAACCTCGACGGGTGCAGCGCGGTCAACCCGGCGCCGGCTCACACCGTCTCACACCGGCTGGCGCAGGTTGTCCATGAGGGAGCGCCGGTCGAGCTGGGCGGGCAGCCAGGTGGTTGCCACCGCGAGCGCCAGCGAGATCCCACTGACGAGGACCAGCAGCCCCACCGGGACCGAGGCGACCAGGACCGCCGTCCCGCCCCCGGAGTACAGCGCGGCGTAGACGGCGCTGACGGCGGTGGCCGCCAGCCCGAAGAGGATGCCGGTGACGGCGTAGATGACACCCTCCAGCGCCGTGGAGGCCAGAACCGTGCGGGTGCGCGCCCCGATGACCCCCAGCAGCGCCCCTTCTTGGCGTCGGGCCCGCCCCACCATGGCGATATTGGCGATCCCGCCGACGCCGGAAATGAAGAAGGTTGGAACCCCGACAGAGAGGAACCCGCTGACCGAGCCCTGCGCGCCCATGGCCTGCCCAGCCCCGACGGCGGCGTAGACGGTGCCGGTCAGGGCCACGGCGATGGCGAAGGGGACGATCGTCGTCATCGACAGGGAGGCGCGGTGGCGGGCGTTGGCGCGGGCGGCGAACCAGGCGGGGCTGCGGCCCGGGATGAGGGCGGTCCACCAGGTCAGCAGTGGCCGCAGCGTCCAGCTGGGCACGCTCAGGGCAGCGATCGCGGCGAGGAGCCCCATGGAGGCGCCGGCCATCGCGCGATCCCCCGGGTCGTTGAGGTTCATACCGGACGTGGCCATCTCCGCCCTCTCCGCGTCACTCATGGGTAGAGAGCTCTCAAAGGGGGTCATGACCAGCCCCAGGAGCATGATGCCGACGACCACCCACTGCCACCACCGGGTCCGGGTCTGCGGAGCCGTGGCCTCCCGCAGCGCCTGCATCTCGGGGACCGACGCCGCCCGTCGGGCCGGCCCCATCGCGCCCAGGACGCAGAACAGCATCGTCACGGCGATGGTCAACGGCACCACGAAGCCCGGCATGATGATGGGCAGATTCTGGGGAAACACGTCGAACTCCCGCCAGGTGAGCAGGTAGACGCGGACCAGCGGCAGGCTGGTCACCGCCCCCATGACGCCTCCGAGCAGCCCGATCACCCCGACCTGCGCCAGGATGATGCGCCGGATGCGGCTGCCGGGGATGCCCAGGACCTTCCACAGCGCGTGGGAGCACTGCTGGGCTGAGACGGTCAGGCCCAGCGTCGTGGACAGGATGACGGCGGTGGCCAGCCCCGCGTAGGAGACAAGGCTGGAGCCGATGATGTGGGCGGCGTTGATGAGCTCGGCCGAGCCCTGGGCCTGGGCCCAGTTCAGGGCGCTGTACCAGGCGGTGATGATGACGCCGATGATGGCGCCGCCGACCGTGGCGACGAGCAGTGACCACAGCCACTGGCGGGCGTGGTGGCGCAGGTCGTTCCAGATGAGTGTGACCATGATCTTCTCCGATCCTCTCCTGATCCGGCCCCGGTCAGGCGGCGCGCGTGGCTCGCGCCGAGTGGACGAGCTCAGCGATCTGGCGGGCGTCACGGCAGCCGGTCCACTGCACCAGGTGCCCCTGACTCATGACGGCGACCGCGTCGGCACGGGCGGCGGCCTCGACGTCGTGGGTCACCATGACCACGGTGGTGCCCTGCTCGGTGAGCCGGCGCAGCCAGTCCAGGACGAGGGCGGCGGAGTCCAGGTCGAGGGCGCCGGTGGGCTCGTCGGCGAAGACGATCCGGGGGCGGCTGGCCATGACGCGGGCGATGGCCACGCGCTGGCGCTCCCCGCCGGAGAGCTGGTGGGGCTTGAGGCCGGCGCGGTGAGCGAGCCCGACGGCGTCGAGGGCCTCCCGGGTCTGGGCGCTGTTCAGGGGACGCCCGGCCAGGCGCGTGGGCATGGAGACGTTGTCGGCGGCACTCAGGGAGGCGATGAGGTTGTACTCCTGGAAGACGAAGCCGACGTGGCGGGCGCGGAACCGGGCCCGCTCGGCGGCCCGCATCCCGGAGGTGAGGGCGCCGAGCATGGTCACCTGTCCGCTGGTGGGCTCATCGAGGCCGGCCATGCAGTGCAGCAGCGTGGACTTGCCCGACCCGGAGGCCCCGACGACGGCGGTGAAGCTGCCCTCGGGCAGGTCGGCGTCGACGTGGTCCAGGGCGGTGACGCGGGCGTCCTGGCGTCCGGGGACCTCGTAGACGCGGGTCAGGCCGCGCAGCCGGATGGCGACCGGCGACGTCGGGCCCGGCCCGGCAGGCGGCGTGGTCGGCGGCAGGGATGAGGCGGGGGCGGCGGTCGGGTCGGAGGAGGCCAGGGGCGAGTGAGCAGTCATGCCTCCAGCCTGACGGCGCCGTCTCTCCCAGCCCATCCGGCCATCTGGCGAATCGAAGGTGGGGCTAGCCCGACACCGGTCCCGGACACCTCCACCTGACGTCCCCGAGAAGCGCATTCTTCGCGTATCCCTGCAGAAACGGTAGGACGACGCAGCGTCCGCCCGGCTCGGCGTCAGCTCGGCGCCGGCCTGCACGGGCTCGGCCCTCAGACCCCCACCTGCGGGCACAGCCCGGCCTCGAGCAGTGTGCACTGGCCGCAGCGGGGCGAGCGGGCCGAGCACACCTGGCGCCCGTGCTCGATGAGCCGGTGGCAGCCGTCTGTCCAGCGCCACGGCTCCCACAGGGCCGCGATGTCCTTCTCCACGCGCAGCGGGTCCTTCGACGTCGTCCACCCCAGGCGGCGCGAGAGCCTGCCCACGTGGGTGTCCACGGTGATGGCGGGCTGGCCGAAGGCGTTGCCGAGCACGACATTAGCGGTCTTGCGCCCCACTCCCGGCAGGGCCACGAGCTCCTCGCGGCTGCGCGGGACCCGCCCCTCGAAGCGCTCGGTGAGTGCCTGACCGATGCCGAGCAGGTGGCCGGCCTTGGCGCGCTGGAAGCCGAGCGGCCGCAGGATCGCCTCGAGGTCCTCGCGCCGGGCGGCTCCCAGGGCGGCGGCGTCGGGGTAGCGCTCGAAGAGCTCGGGGGTGACGGTGTTGACGCGCGCGTCAGTGGTCTGGGCCGACAGGACGGTGGCCACGAGCAGCTGGAAGGGGCCGTCGTGGTCCAGGGCGCAGGCGGCGTCGGGGTAGAGGGTCATGAGCTCGTCGTCGACGGCGCCCGCGCGCCGGGCCGGCTCGGTCGTCAGCGCCGCCTCAGCAACCTCGGGTCCGGTCCCGACCTCCCCCGCCGCCTCGGCCCCAGCGGTCTCGCTACTCGCTGCCCTACGCACTGTGTCCTCTCTCCGCGATCTCATCGGCGGCGGCGTCAGCACCACCGACACCATCAGTGCCGCCCACACCGGAGGGGTCCTCCTGCGAGCCCCGGTCCGCCTCTGAGCGGGTCTTCCTCCGCAAACCGCCATTGCAGTCGATCCCGCCGCCGGCCCGCAAGCTCACGGCTGGGACCGTGTCGCACGACGCACCCGATGTTGCTCACTCCCCTTTGACCTGCAACACACGGGGGCTACAATGCTCGACGGCGTGCCACAGGTCACAAGCCGTGGCAGGATAGACCCGAGGGCTCCCGCATGCGGGATGCCAGCCCCCTAACCACCAGGAGGATCTCCGTGGAAGACAGCATTATCTCCAGGATCCCGCTCTTCGAGGGCCTGAGCCCGGAGGAGCAGGAGGAACTGCGCGCCATGATGACGCAGACGACTCTGCGCCGTGGCGAGACCCTCTTCAACGAGGGCGACTCAGGCGACCGCCTCTACATTCTCCTCTCCGGGAAGGTGAAGCTCGGCCACGCCAGTGCCGACGGCCGCGAGAACCTGCTCGCGGTGCTCGGCCCCGGCGAGATCGTCGGCGAGCTGACCCTGTTCGACCCGGGCCCGCGCTCCACCACCGCCACCGCCGTGGCCCCCACCGAGCTCCTGACGCTGGACCACAACCAGCTCATGACCTTCGTGGAGTCCCACCCGCAGCTGGCCAAGGACATGCTGCGCGCCCTGGCCCAGCGCCTGCGCCGCACGAACACCGCGCTGGCGGACCTCGTCTTCTCCGACGTGCCCGGCCGCGTGGCCAAGGCCCTGCTGGACCTGGCCGACCGCTTCGGCTCACCCACCGACGACGGCGTCCACGTCCCCCACGACCTCACCCAGGAGGAGCTCGCCCAGCTGGTGGGCGCCTCGCGTGAGACGGTCAACAAGTCGCTGGCCGAGTTCGTCTCCCGCGGCTGGATCCGCCTGGAGGGCCGGGCCGTCACGCTGCTCGACGTCGACCGCCTGCGCCGTCGCGCCCGCTGAGGTCCCGTCTCGGGTCGCGAGCCCTCAGCGCAGCGCACCGGAGAAGCCGCCGGGCGCTGACACCCGCATCAACCGCAGAGACGACGCCGCGCCTGCAGCCGGAAGGTACCGGACCGCAGGCGCGGCGTCGTGCGCACCGGCCTCGCCGGGCGGCCCGTCAGGACCGGGGGCGCTTGAGGTAGGCGATGAGGTTGTCCGTGCCGGAGGGGCCGGGCACGACCTGGACGAGCTCCCAGCCGTCAGCACCCCACTGGTCGAGGATCTGCTTGGTGGCGTGAGTGATGAGGGGGACGGTGACGTACTCCCAGGTGGTCGGCGCAGAGGATACGGGCTCAGATGATGCAGTCATGGGCCTCAGCCTAGAGCCCACCGCCAGGCGCCGGAAGCCGGCAACGCGGGGAAGGCCCTCAGGAGGCGCAGCGCACCCGGGCCAGGATGCGAGGGGCACGGCGGGCGTGGATCTCGGCGACGAGCTCGTCATCCTCACGCTCGAGCCACAGGCCCCAGTCGTCGACCTCGGGGAAGCGCCGCAGCAGGGCCCGCCTCTCCCGCTCGGTCAGCCCGCCCCAGACGCCGAAGCTGGACTCGGAGTTGAGCGCCTCGGCCAGGCACTCCATACGAACCGGACATGCGAAGCACAGGGATCGTGCGTCGCGCTGCTCAGCGCCCTTGCCGAAGAGCTGGTCAGGCTCGACGGTGGCGCAGGCCGCTTGGGCCGCCCAGGTCTGGTCGTCTTGAATCATGCTCACTCCCGATCCATTCAACGGCCGACGCCGTTGTCGGTCACGTCACAGTCGTTACCGTATGGCAATCGAGTGTCTCTCACCAAATCCTCCCCTCGAGACCTGGGCAATCCGATCGGCGCAGATCCCCGACAGTGCGCCGAAGATCAGTACCGACGAGGAGAGTTCTCTGATAGCGAGCCGATTGCCGGACATCGAGCCCGCTGCGCCCCGAGCCTTTCCCACGGCTGAGGATTCCGGTTCTCACGGACGACAGCCCACCTCCGAACCACACCTCTCCTCAAAAGATCGTGACGTCACCGTGACTCCTACCTGGTGAATTACTAAGAATTATCTGTGTGCCGGAGCCGTCTCGCTATGTGATCGAGCCGCCCCGTCGTCGGGCGCCCGCCACGCCGTCGAGTCACCCCACAGTCCCGCCGAACAGAGGGCGCAGAGCCGGCCTCCAAGGGTCTTCCCAGCCCGAAGAGGGTCTACGCCACTGCATCCTCCAAGCGATTCCACGTAGGCTGACGCCATGGCGAAATCCTCTGCGCGCGGGCGCTCCCTGACACCACCCCAGGTCGTCTCGATGCTCGTGGTCTTCCTGACTCTCTCGTGCGTCGGCGGGGTCCTGTCCGCGGGCTTCGCCGCCCCCTTCGTGGGCGCCACGGCAGCGCTGACCAAGGCATCCGCCGAGCTCTTCGAGGAGCTCCCCAGCGACTTCAACGTTCAGCCGCCCAGCCAGATCTCCACCCTCCTGGCCTCCGATGGCTCCGAGATCACCAAGTTCTACGCGGAGAACCGCATCGTGGTGCCCCTGAGCTCGATCTCGGTCAACATGCAGAACGCGATCGTCGCCGTCGAGGACCAGCGCTTCTACCAGCACCAGGGCGTCGACCCCACCGGCATGGTGCGGGCCCTGGTGTCCAACAACGCCGGCGGCTCGCGTCAGGGCGCCTCCACGCTGACCCAGCAGTACGTGCGCAACACCCTCATCGAGACCGGTCTGAAGAACGACGACCACAAGCTCATCCGGGACGCCACGGAGAGCACCGTGGCCCGCAAGCTGCGGGAGATGAAGTTCGCCCTCAGCCTGGAGCAGAAGTACTCCAAGCAGCAGATCCTCGAGGGCTACCTCAACATCGCCGCCTTCAGTCCCTCCACCTACGGGGTGGAGGCCTCCTCGCTGCACTACTTCAATAAGCACGCCAAGGATCTGACGGTGGCCGAGGCCGCCCTGCTGGCCGGAACCACCAACGCTCCCAGCGCCTACGACCCCAAGTCCCAGCCGGAACTGGCCAAGAATCGTCGGGACTGGGTGCTGGCCAAGATGCTGGAAGAGAAGTTCATTACCAAGCAGCAGTACGACGAGGCCGTCAACTCCGAGATCAAGCTCGATATTCAGGACTCGCCCGCGGGCTGTGGGGCCGCGGGCAGCTACGCCTACTTCTGCACCTATGTGGTCAATGAGATCCTCGGCTCGGAGAACTTCGGACCCAATGTCGCCGCCCGCCGTCAGCTCCTGACGCGCGGTGGTCTGAAGATCACCACCACCTTGAACCTCGAGCGTCAGAGTGCCGCCGATTCCGTCATTCAGGCCAGGACTCCGATCGGGGGCTCCGACGGAGCCAACTCCACCATCGTCTCGATCGAGCCCGGCACAGGACGAATCCAGGCTCTGGCCCAGAACACCAACTACGAGGACTCCCAGCTCGTCTTCGCAGCGGACGCCAAGCACGGTGGGATCGAGCTCCCCGACGGAAACGTCGGCTTCCAGCCGGGGTCGACCTTCAAGGCAATCATCCTGGCCGAATGGCTCAAAACCGGCCACACGCCCTACCAGATGCTGAACGCCTCCGCGCCGAAGAACTACGGGCCCAATACGTTCACAGTTTCCTGCGATCCCGACCGTGCGGCCGGCTCCTGGCCCGTCAACAACGTCGCCGGAACCAACGCCGGCATGATGACCGTCAGAGAAGCCACGAAGCAGTCCATCAACACGGGCTTCACCGAGATGCTCAGGGACCTCGATGTCTGTGAGGTCACGAAGCTCGCCGCCTCCATGGGCATCACCAAGGCGGACGGGAGCCAGCTGGATCCTGACCCCTCCATCGCCCTGGGAAGCACACCCGTCCCACCGCTCAGCATGGCCAACGCCTACGCAACCTTCGCCTCCGGTGGCAAGTACTGCAAGCCCATCGCCATCGACCAGATCCTGGATGCCAGCGGCACCTCGATGGCCGTACCCAGCGCTGACTGCACCCAGGCCATGGACCAGGGCGCCGCGGACGAGACCGCAAAAACGCTCCGGGCCACATCCGAACCAGGAGGTACCGCTAAGGACGCCGTCTTCGGCCGACCGATCGCGGGCAAGACCGGAACCACGGATGAGGCTGAGAACACCTGGTTCGTGGGATTCACCCCGCAGCTGTCCACCGCGGTCTGGATCGGTGACGCCACGGAGAGCGGCAGGAGCCTTGTCGGCAGGACGATCGGAGGGGTGTACTTCCCGAAGATTTACGGTAGTGACCTGGCCGTGCCGATGTGGCGCGACTACATGTCCCAGGCCGTGGCGAACGATCCTGCCCTGCCCATTCCCTCCCACGGGTGAACGACTCTCCCCGCGAGAACGACAACTGCACAGAACAGGACCCGACTCCCCATGACGCCCTGCCCTGCCGGCCGCGCCGCCCTGTCCGTCATCGGCACCACCGCTGCCCTGGGGGCGGCCACGCTGGCCTACAGCCTCATTGAGGCCAGGTGCCCCGTGCTGCGGCGCATCGACGTGCCGGTGCTCGCCGCCGACGAGGAGCCTCTCACGGTGCTGCACCTGGCCGATCTTCACCTGACGGGCCACACCGAGGCGCGGGTCGCCTGGGTGCGGCAGCTGGCGCAGCTGCAGCCCGACGTCGTCGTCAACACCGGCGACAACCTCTCACTGGCATCCGGGCTGGAGCCGCTGCGGCGGGCACTCGAACCGCTGACGGGCCTGCCCGGGGCCTTCGTCATGGGCGACCACGACTACCGCTCCACCGTCTTCCGCCTGCCGACGCGCTACCTGCACCGGGACCCGCGCAAGGCCTCCAGTCGCGTGCGCGACGAGGACATCGAGGCCCTGCCCTGGGAGGAGGTCCGTGACCTGCAGGCCGCAGGCGGCTGGGTGGACCTGACCAACCGGCGTGGCTCGCTGACCGTGCGCGGGCGGCGCATCGAGCTGGTCGGCGTCGACGACCCGCACGCCAACCGCGATGTCCTGCCCGTCCCCGAGGCCGCCGGCTCAGCGGAGTCGGCCACCTCCCTGCCGGCGATCCGTGACCATGAGGGCCGGGCTCTGCGGCTGGGGCTCACGCACGCCCCCTACCGGCGGGTCCTGGAGGCGATGTCGGCCGACGACGTCGACCTGGTCCTGGCCGGGCACACCCACGGCGGGCAGCTGTGCGTGCCCGGGGTGGGGGCACTGGTGACGAACTGCGACCTGGACCGGGGGCGCGCCTCGGGGCTGTCGCAGTGGCCGGGCCGGCTCGGGGACCCGCGGGCCGCCGACCACATGTACCTGCACGTCTCCGCCGGACTCGGCACGAGCCCCTACACGCCCGTGCGCCTGGCCTGCCGGCCCGAGGCCACGCTGCTGCGCCTGCTGCCGGCCTGAGGCGCCGCGCCCCAGCGCTCCCCCCGCCAACACTTCGACCAAGCCGCACCTCCCCCGACACCCTTCCCACGCAACACTTCGACCCGTACCCCGCTAACACTTCGACAGAATCTTCAGAAACGACCCGGAGCCGCGTCTTCTATGAAGTTTCGGTCGAAGTGTGTGGGGGTCGCGGGACGCGCGCAGTGGGACGGGGCAGGCAGAGCGCACAGGTAAGCCGGCGCCTGGGCGCGGCAGTCAGCGGCGCCAGCGGGCGAAGCCGCCCTCGGAGTTGATGACCTGCCCGGTGATCCAGCGGGCCTCGTCGGTGAGCAGCCAGGTGATGAGGCGGGCCGCGTCGTCGGGCTCACCCCAGCGCCCCTGGGGGAACATGACGGCAGTCGCCTCGCGGTCCGCCTCGGTGACGTAGCCGGTGTCGACGGGGCCGGGGTTGACCGTGTTGACGGTGATGCCGGCGTCGATGAGCTCATCGGAGATCGTCGGGGTGAGGCCGGCGATGGCAGCCTTGGCGGCGGCGTAGGCGATCTCCCCGGGCAGGGGACCCAGGCCCTGGCCCGAGGTGAGGAAGACGATCGACCCACTGCGGCGCGCGGAGCCGGACGGAGCGGGCGAGGAGAAGCCCTCCTGAGCGGCGAAGGCCTGCGCCAGGAGGATGGAGGCGCGGGCGTCGACGGCCCAGTGGGCATCCAGGACGGCCTCGGTCATCTCGCTGAGCGACCCGTCGGGACTGCTCATGGTCTGGTTGCACACGAGGGCGTCGAGGTGGCCGGCGGCGGCAGCGGCCTGCTCGACGACGCGGGCCGGCTCCCCGGAGGCGGCCAGGTCGGCAGGGATGTCGATGAGCCGGGCGGGGCCGACCAAGTGGGTGCGGATGGAGTCCATAACGGCGTCGATGTTGTCGGCGCCCCAGGGCTGGGAGGCGTCGTGCGGGCGGTAGTGGTGGGCGACGATGCTCGCCCCGTAGTCGGCGGCGCGGCAGGCGATGGCGTGGCCGATGCCCACGCGGCGGCTGACTCCCGTCACCAGGACGGTGCGCCCCGCCAGGGGCAGGGGGTCGCGGCCGGCCGGGCCGATAGGTCTTGTAGCGCCGCCGGGACCGCTGGGGCCGCACGGAGTGGTGGAGGGGTGTCCGTGATGAGCGTCGGTGGTCATGCAGGCGAGTGTAGGAGGACGGTCCACGCGTCTGGGGAGTTTTTCTTCCGTCCGGGGACAGTCCACGCGGGCGGGTGCCGTTGCCTCCGGGCGGGGACAGTGCGCGCGTCCGGGGACAGGGTTCCAGTCCCCCGACGCGTCGGACGTCCCTGGCCGTCCTGGGTGGTCCCCGAACATTATGGGATGTCCCCGACGGCGTCGTTTGTCCCCGTCAGTTCGAGGAGAGGGGATGGGAAGACGGTACAGAGGAGAGGGCGGAGGGAAGACCCTGGCGGGTCGGCGTCTTAGTGCTCGGTGCGCGCGAGCTCGCGGGCGAAGGCCTCGTGGTTGTCTGGCGAGGACAGGACGAAGCGGATGAGTTTCAGGCTGCCGACGGCGTCGGGATCGGTGTGGGAGCGCTGCTCGACGGCGCGGGCCGCAGCTACGGCGAGCTCGGCGACCTGGGCGATGGGCCATCCGTAGACACCGGCGGAGACGGCCGGCAGGGCGATGCCGGCGCAGCCGAGCTGGATGGCGAGCTCCAGGGAGCTGTCGAAGCAGGCGTGCAGCAGGGCGGGGTTGTCCTCACCGGCGTGAAGGTTGGGGCCCACGGTGTGGATGACCCAGGCGGCGGGTAGGTCGAAGCCGGGGGTGGCCACGGCGCAGCCGACCGGCAGTCCGTCGGGCAGCTCGGTGTCGCGCACCTTCTGGCAGGCATCGAGCAGGCCGGGGCCTGCGGCGCGGTGGATGGCGCCGTCGACGCCCCCTCCGCCCAGGAGGGTGCTGTTGGCGGCGTTGACGATGGCGTCGACCTTCTCGGTGGTGATATCGCCGACGACGGCCTCAATGCGCATGGGAGCTCCTTGTCTGCGACGGGTGCTCGGGGGCGTCCTCACGTCTTGTCAGTCCTTGCGCCTTTCGGGCGGAATGGGGCCCGATGACGAGGGCCCCGGCCGCTCAGGGCGCTCCTGGGCACGGACCAGCAGGTGGACCCGCCGTGAGCAGCCTGGCACGGTGGGCACCTCGAACCAACCGGGTTCCCACAGGGAGCGAACACCGACGTGACGGAGGACTCAGCCGATCCGATTTCCTCCCCACGGTGGGTGGAGGCTATGCTGTCGCCTGCTGCACACGGGGTGTGGCGCAGTTTGGTAGCGCGCTTCGTTCGGGACGAAGAGGTCGTGGGTTCAAATCCCGCCACCCCGACGACGAGGACGTCCGCGAGCTTGCTCGTGAGACGTCCGAGGAGGAAGGGGTCGACAGGCCGAAGGGCCTAAGCACCCCGACGATGAGAAGACCCATGAGCTTGCTCATGAGGTCTTCGAAGAGGAGGGGGTAAGAGGCCGCCAGGCCGAATACCCCGACCAAGGAGGAAACCCATGAGCTTGCTCATGAGGTTTCCGACGCGTAGGGGTCGAAAGGCCGAAGGCCTGAGCACCCCGACGATGAGAAGGCCTGCGAGTTCGCTCGCGGGCCTTCTGCCGTACCAGGGCCACAGAGCCCCAACCTGACCGGCTCAGCCCCGCCGGAGTCGACCAGCCCTATGGCTCAGTGTCCACAGCGCTGACATCAACGGCCCCGACGCCCCTGCACCCGGCTGAGATCGTTGGAATGCCGCAGTTTCGCCCGGGCGCGCAGCGCCGATTCGGGGCTGATGTCAGCACCATGGACACCGACACCCCGCAGTCCCTCGATGCCGTCCTCTGCCCAACCGTCAAGCCTCCCCACGTCGCGGGTGTTCGGTCGGGCGCGACTTCTCGCTTCACAGTCACGCCCGACCGCCTGCACTGCACGAGCATCGGGCGTACTCCATGGGGGTCGGGGGTTCGTGCAGTGCGCACAACCCACGGCCAGTTCCTCCCGCCCCTCGGGCAGTGGGAGCCCGAGACGAGGCCGCCGACCGAACGCTCTACCCTGAGGTGAGGACACCACCGGGAAGGAGGCCACACATGCCGGATCCCAGCACCGAGCTTGAGGAGCTGCGTCGCAGGGTCGAGGAGCAGTCCCAGCGAATCGATGAGCTCCAGGACGCCCTCCACACACTGTCGATCGCGGTCCAGTACCGGCAGGAGGAGCCCTACCTGGCCTTCCTGGCGGAGCACGGCATCGCCGGCCGACGGCGGATCGCCCTGATAACAGCTATCGCCGGAGTGCTCTCTCGGGCCCAGGGCGAGGTTCTTCCCCTCGGCCCTGGTGCTCGCGACGAGCTTCTGCCGGACTACCCCGCACTGGCCGAGGTCTACCTACCCGAACCGATCGACGGCGACGAGGCGGTCCGCGTCGTCGGCGAGGTGCTGGGTAGTGAACGTCTCGGCAAGCAGGCACTCGAGGCCCACCGCGCCCGCGGCCTGGGACTCGAAGGCCACCAGGCACTCACCGGCTGCTCAGACATCCCACCCCGAGACACGTAGCCGTGTTGCCCCGCATGGCCGAACCGTTCGACGCCGGTGCTCGCGCATCAGCGATACATCCGAGCCGCGTCGACGACCCCGCCGAGCAGGGGCCGCGCAGTGACGAACCGGAGGGGCCGGATCATCCGTCCCTCACGCTCACACAACGTGACGCGGGTCCTGCCTGCTCACGAAGGCAGACAGGACCAGCTACAACGTCATGCCACAACGTGGCAACCCGGCCGAAGATCGCTACTTCTCCTGCTTCTTAGCGTTGATCGTAAACGGCCCGCCGCCGGAGTCGGTGCCCGTGAGAGTCAAGGTCTTGGTCTTCTTGTCCCACGACAACGGGATATCCATCTCGTCAGCGCTCTCATACCGCCACTTGAATGACTTCGGAATCTCCTCGGTATTCACCTCTTCCGGAATACCCACACCAACCCCCTGAGATCCCTCATTGAAGAACCACTCAGCATCCCCGGTTTCTTTGAGCGTCAAGGACGTACCCGACAAGCTCCAGGTCCCCTCCGTCTGACGATCCTGGTCTCCACTCTTAGGGACGAAGGTCCATTTTCCGTCCGCCACCGTCACCGTGACGTCAGGGGCCTTCTCCAGGCCGTCCATGGTGACCTCCCAGGTCCCGGTGGCGAACTTCTTGAAGGCCAAGGTGGATCCGGAGCAGCCGGTCAGCGGGGCGACAGCCGCACCGACGGCCGCGATCGACAGGTACTTGAGGGTCTCGCGACGACCAAGGGCGTGAGTGAGGAACCGAATCTGCTGTCGCATGACATGCGTTCTTCGAGGTGAGTCGGGGGAACGGGCACTATGAGGCACCCAGGACTGACCGGCTCAATGTACCCATTTCCCACCTCCCTCGCAGGCGATTAAGGCCAACGCAGCCATTCACGTGCACGCGCACGTCACCGAATTCATCAGACAACACGCGAAGCTGACGGAAACATTCTCGCTCCGCTCACATCGCGCCACCCCTGCTCGCCAAAATCAGGAATCCACGACGCATCCGCAACCCCCTTTCTCGTCCCTCACCCCTCCTGCCGTCATCACACCCCCGCCGCAGCCCCCAGGGCGCGACCGCTCCACGCACCCCGCACAGCCGGCCGTCGTCCGGCTCCGCCGTCGGAACCGCCCCCCCTCACCCTCCACCACCCCAGCCACTTCGCCACCCACAGCCGGGACATACGCCGTCCACAGGCGCACCGGCTAGGCTGACTCCCGGATATTCACCCCGGGGAAAGGACGAGCGAGCGTGACCGAGCCTCCATGCGACTCCGCCACCCCCACCGCCGCCTCCCCCTCCCCCCGAGCCCCCCGACGCCTGAAGTACGTCGAGGCCGTCCTGTGCATCGGCTTCGCCCTGGCCTTCCTCGTGTGGACCTACCTGAGCGCCCCGGGACCGCTCACCCCCGGCGCCACACATCGCTCCCCCGCCATCGACGCCCTCCTGCCGACCCCCGACGCCCAGCTGCGGTCAGCCGCCGGCCAGCTCGCCGAGGCCTTCGCGACCCTCACCCACCCCTTCCTCATCCTCGGGCTCATCGTGGCCGGGGTCGCCTACGCCTACACGGCCCGCATGCGCCGCCTGAGCGTCTCGCTGGCCATCGCCGCCGCCGGCATCCCCACGCAGTACCTCATCGCCCTGTACCTGGCCCGCCCCGCCCCGGGCTCCACCTTCTCCGACTCCATCGCCGCCTTCGAGTACTCCTACCCCAACGGGCACATCACGGCGATGACCCTGGCCTCCTGGGTCCTGGTGACCCTCGCGCGCGCCCACCACCGCAGCACCATGGTCGCCGCCGGCACCGTCCTGGGCTACGCGGCCGTCGCCGTGACCGCCGTCAGCCAGTGGTACATGGGCCTGGCTGCGCTCAGCGACCTCGTCGGCGGCTTCCTCCTGGGTGCCGCCTTCGCGAACCTGGCCCTGCGGGTCGGCGGCATCGACGCGATCCTCACCAGCTGGGTCAACCGTCGCCTGTCGCGCGCCAGCAGCGAGAAGCGTGCCGCCGTCATCTACAACCCCACCAAGTTCGACGACCTCTCGCTCCTGCGCCGTCGGGTCGCCGCCGAGGTGCGCGCCGCCGGCTGGCTGCCCACCGTCTGGCTGGAGACCACCCCCGACGACCCCGGCCGCTCCATGGCCCGCCGCGCCCTGGAGGCCGGCGTCGACCTGGTCATGGTGGCCGGCGGCGACGGCACCGTGCGCGCCGTCTCCTCCGAGCTGGCCGGCACCGAGATGCCCATGGCTCTCATCCCCGCCGGCACCGGCAACCTGCTGGCCCGCAACCTCTCCGTCCCCTTGGACACCGACGCCGCCATCCGCCTGGCCCTGCACGGCCGCCTCCAGGCCATCGACATGGTCACCTGCGCCTTCGACGACGGCCAGGAGCGCTTCGTCGTCATGGCCGGTATGGGCCTGGACGCCCAGATCATGGAGTCCACCGACTCGGGCCTGAAGAAGGTCATCCGCTCGGGCGCCTACGCGGTGGCCGCCGTCCAGAACGCGGTCCCCGACCCCTTCACCGCCACCATCACCCTCGACGACGCACCCCCGGTGCGCCGCCAGATGGTCATGGCCCTCATGGGCAACGTCGGCACCATCACCGGCGGTATGACGCTCTTCCCGCGAGCCACTCCCTCCGACGGCCTGGTCGACCTGCTCCTGGCCAGCCCCGGCAAGGTCGTGGACTGGGCCCGCCTGGGGGCGCAGATCCTCACCCGCCAGGAGATGGAGGGCTTCACCCTCACCCGCGCCCGGAAGGTCCTCATCGAAGCCGACCGCCCCGTCCCCTTCGAGCTCGACGGCGACACGGTCGGCTCCACCCGCACCCTGCGCGCCGAGGTCGAGGACGGCGCCCTGCACGTCGTCGTCCCCCAGTAAGTCGCCCCGGCGAGCACTCCCGTCCCCCGCGAACCGGGCCGACCACGTGAGCATCGTGACGCATCCGTGACCGGCCCCGCTGCCCTAGACTGACGCCCAGTTGTTCCCCGTATGGGTGACTACAGCCCCCATCCGGGCACCCGCGCCCCGATCACATCGTCGGCGCGCCCCTCTTCAGCCAGCAGGAGTTCCATGCGTTCTCGTCTTACGGTCGCCCTCGGCCGCACAGCGCGCCTGGCCGCCCGCGTGCGCGGCGGCGGCAGCGGCGGCACCGCCTTCCCCGGCCTGGTCATGGAGCGCACCGACCCCGGTTTCCTGGAGCGCACCCTCGGCCGTCTGCCCCGCGGCGTCATCGTGGTCTCGGGCACCAACGGCAAGACCACGACCACCAAGATGGTCGTCCAGCTCCTGCGCGAGCAGGGCCTGAAGGTCTTCACCAACCGGACCGGCTCGAACTTCGTGCGCGGCGTGCTCGCCTCCCTGCTCACCGAGGTCGACGCCGCCGGCAACCTGGACGCCGACATCGCCGTCCTCGAGCTCGACGAGGCCCACGCCGTGCACTTCGTGGCCCGGGTCCGCCCGCGCGCCTGCCTCCTGCTCAACGTCATGCGCGACCAGCTCGACCGCTTCGGCGAGATCGACTACACCGCCTCCCTGCTGCACTCGATCGCCCAGGCCACCAGCGACGTCGTCGTCCTCAACGGCGACGACCCGCGCCTGGCCGCCCCCGCCTTCCTGGAGGGCGTCAGCGCCCGCGTCGTCTCCTTCGGCGCCGGGGAGGATCTGCGCTCCCTGTTCCTGTCCGACGACGACCTGCGCACCGGCACCGTCAGTCCCCGTCAGGCCGGCCAGGCCCCCGGACCGCGCGTCACCCTGGAGTCCATCGACGGCCAGCGCGCCACCGTGCGCGTGGACGGGGTCTCCCACGAGGTCGACTTCGCCATCCCCGGCGTCCACAACCTGCTCAATGCCTGCGCCGCCCTCGGGGTGGTCCTGGAGGTGCTGGGCGAGGACGCCGACCTGCCCGGGCTGCTGACCACCCTGGGGAACGTGCAGGCCGCCTTCGGCCGCGGCGAGGTGCTGACCCTGGATGGCCGCCCCGTCCAGCTCTCCCTGGTCAAGAACCCGGCCGGCTTCCGGATGGGACTGCTCTCGGCGGCCTCCCAGGCGCAGGACGGCGAGGTGGTGGTCGTGGCCATCAACGACGAGTACGCCGACGGCCGGGACATGTCCTGGCTGTGGGACGTGGACTTCTCGGCCCTGCGCGCCGGCGGGGTCGCCGTCGTCACCGGGGTGCGGGCCTGGGACATGGCCCTGCGACTGCGCTACGACGAGGTCGAGGTCGCCAAGGTCGAGCCCGACCTGCGCCGGGCCGTGGCCCTCATGCGCCGGGTGGCCGCCGACGCCGACCGTCCCATGCGGATCTTCACCACCTATACCGCGATGCTGGCCCTGCGCTCGATCCTGGGCGAGATGACGGACGTTGAGGAGGTCATGTCATGACCACGCGCTACGAGCACACCACTGACGGCCCCGCCCGCGGACATCTGCGCCTGCTCCAGCTCTACCCGAGGGACATGAACATCTACGGCGACTGGGGCAATACGCTCGTGCTGGCGCGGCGCGCCCAGTGGCAGGGCTACGACGTCGAGCTGCTCTCCTACGACCCGGGCGACGAGCTGCCCGGCGACATCGACATCCTCGTGGGCGGCGGCGGCCAGGACTCCGGTCAGGACCGCATCAAGGAGGACCTGGTCAAGGTCGGCCCCACCCTCAAGGCCTGGGCGGCCGACGGCGTCCCGATGCTGGCGATCTGCGGCCTCTACCAGCTCTTCGGGCACGGCTTCACCACTGCCAAGGGCCAGGAGATCCCCGGCATCAGTCTCATGGACGCCCATACGGTGGCCGGAGACACCCGCCTCATCGGCAACATCACCCTGGACACCGAGGACTTCGGCGCGGTGGTCGGCTACGAGAACCACTCCGGCCTGACCACCCTGGGGTCGGGCGCACGCCCCTTCGGCACCGTGAAGATGGGCGACGGCAACAACGGCAAGGACTCCACCGAGGGCGGGCGCGTCCACCACGTCATCGGTACCTACCTGCACGGCTCCCTGCTGCCCAAGAACCCGGCCGTGGCCGACTGGCTGCTGGCCCGCGCCGCCGAGCACGCCGGCACCACCTGGGAGCCCGAGCCGCTCGACGACTCCTGGGCCGAGCGCGCCCGAGCCGTGGCCATGAACCGGCCCCGCTGAGCGCTCAGCACCAAGGTGTGACGACGGGCCTGTGCCCGGGAAGTAGAAGCTCCCCGGGCACAGGCCCGTCGTCACACCTCCCTTATTTTCACAAGAGATATCGGACCAAATAAGAGAGGCTCGTGGAGAGATTCACGTCACTCTTATTGGACATCAAGTATTTTCCAAGGTTCGTCCCATGGAAGTGGGAGGAAACCTGCCCACATCTTGCCCCCTCAGTGCGCGCAAGCCTCACACCAGATATATTCACCGCCCGGTCACCCCCTGTTGGACACTCATTTATTCAGGCCGTGATCCCGGCGTGACATCAGTGCATCAGGCATTGCAGAATATGCGCCATGACAGCACAGAATTCTACTGGTTTCGATTGGCCCGCCCGTTCCGCTGACAAGATCTGGCTCGGCGTCTGCGGAGGCCTGGCCAACAAATGGAACGTTAATGCCTGGCTGGTCCGCATCACCTTCTTCCTCTTCGTGGTGCCGCTCGGCTACGTCTACTACCTGGGCGCCCAGAACATGCCCGCCCCTTCCGCCCGCTGACCCGCCCTCACCTCACCGGAAACCTCGATCCCACTCAATGATTCCCGAGGCCGCAGAGCGCAGGGAAACAGCTCTCGACTTCAGGTAGAAATATCCCCAACCAACCATCCCGGCATCTTATCGACCAACCACTTCCTGCTTCCGCAAGAATATCTATCTTCGGAGGCAGGAAGTGGTCTCAGCATATATTTTAAGGGACGACCCCGCCGTCGGGCCCCACTCAGCTCAGGGCAACCTTAGTTTCCACTCCCAGGTTTCACTAAGAAATCGGATCTCCTTGTCACCATCCCTCCGCGCAGATGCGTCTCAACACAGCAGAAGGCCTCCTGACCTGCTGCGAGGTTGAGAAGCATTGCCTTAGACTCATATCGACGAAGCCCTCTTCATGTCGATCTGAGGACACCATGGATTTTGCTGTTCCACGACACCGTGCCACCGAAGGCACCTCATACCTTCCCGAACCGGGTGCGACCACTTTCGCACTATCGGACCTGAGCCCCGGCACCAGCGGACGTATCACCGGCCTGGCCGACGACGGCGTCGGCGGCGTCCTGGTCAAGCGCCTGCGCAACCTGGGCTTCGTCCCCGGCCGGATCGCCACGCCGCTGCGCCGTGCCCCGATGGGGGACCCGGTGGTCTACCGCGTCTCCGACTACGAGCTGTGCCTGCGCCGTCAGGAGGCCAGGCTCATCCAGGTCACCACTGTGGAGGCCGAGAACCGCATCATCCTCCAACCCCGGCCTGCCGGACGGCACGCGGCCGACGACCCCGAAGCACCGAACACGGGAGAGACTCTGTGAGCACCCACAACACCACGCGGCACGCCACCGGGCAGTCGCAGCACTGCGAGCAGCCCTATGACGGCGCCGACTGCCACTGCGGCTCAGGAAGCTCCAAGACCCTGGTGGCCGGCGCTCCCCGCATTGCCCTGGCCGGCGCCCCCAACGCCGGCAAGACCTCCATCTACAACGCCCTGACCGGCCTGCACGCCAAGACCGGCAACTACCCCGGCGTCACCGTCCAGCGATCGATGGGAACCTGCAAGGTCGGCGGCAAGACCCTGACCATCGAGGACCTGCCGGGCGCCTACTCCCTGGACCCGATCAGCCCCGACGAGCAGATCGTCCACGACGTCCTCACCGGGACCTCGACCACGGTCAGCGCCCCGGACGCCCTGGTCATCGTCGTCGACGCCACGACCCTGCAGCGCGGCATGAACTTCATCGCCGAGGCCCTCGCCCTGGAGCTGCCCACCTGCCTGGTGGTCACCATGACCGACGAACTCAGCCGCCGCACGGGGCGACTCAACGTCGCGGCCCTCGGGCAGGCCCTGGGGATCCCGGCGGTGCGCGTCATTGGGCACCGCGGCGTCGGCATGCCCGACCTGCGCGCCCAGCTCGCCCAGGTCGAGAACTGGCAGCGCACCCCGCTGCCGCCGCCCACCGACCCCGACGAGATCACCTCCTGGGCCGACTCGGTGCTGGCCGCGGCGGACTACCAGGCGCCCCAGAACGACCAGATCACCTCCGCGGTCGACAAGGTCCTGCTGCGCCCCATCCCCGGCACCATCGTGTTCTTCACGATCATGTTCCTCTTCTTCCAGGCGATCTTCACCTGGGCTGCGCCCTTCCAGGACGCCGTCGAGGGCGGGTTCAACGCCCTGGGCGGACTGGTGCACAACTGGCTCGATGAGTCCCATCCGCTCATCGCCGGACTCCTGGGGGACGGTCTCATCGGGGGTGTGGGCGCGGTGCTCACCTTCATCCCCCAGATCATCATCATGTTCCTCATCATCGCCGTCCTGGAGGGCGTGGGGTACATGTCCCGAGCCGCCTTCCTCATGGACAAGGTCATGAGCATCGCCGGCCTGGAGGGGCGGGCCTTCGTGGCGCTCCTGTCCTCGCTGGCCTGCGCGATCCCCGGGATCATGGCAACTCGCACGCTGCCCTCCACGAAGGACCGGGTGGCCACGATGCTGGCCGCCCCCCTCATGACCTGCTCGGCCCGCCTGCCCGTCTACGTCATCATGATCTCCTTGACGGTCGACGGCGACGCCAAGGTCGGCCCCTTCGGGACACGCGGCGTGGTCATGTTCGCCCTCTACCTGCTGGGCGCGGTCTCCGCGATGGCGGCCGCCTGGGTGGTCAAGCAGCTCACCGACCGCGGCGGGGTGCTGCTGCCCTTCTACATGGAGATGCCGCCCTACCGCATGCCCCGCCTGCGCACCGTCCTCATCATGGTGTGGGACGCCTGCAAGGGCTTCTTGAAGAAGGCCGGCACGATCATCACCATGACCACCGTCATCCTGTGGGTGCTGCTCAACGTTCCGATGCGCTCGGACGCCCAGTTCGAGGCCTTCTGCGCCTCCGACAAGCAGTGCGCCGCCATCGCGGCGGCCGTGGACAAGCCGGAGTCCTCCACCGTCAAGGGCGATGACGGGCAGGTCATCACTGACGCCGAGGAGCTCGGCAAGCTGCTGGATGCCCAGAAGACCTCCTACACGATGGACAACTCCTGGGCGGCCAAGGGAGGCAAGGCGGTCCAGCCGGTCTTCGAGCCCCTGGGCTTCGACTGGCGCATCAACGTCGCCACCCTGTCCTCACTGGCGGCCCGCGAGACCTTCGTGGCCACCCTCGGCCAGATCGCCGCCGCCGAGGACCCCGAGGACCCCGGCGCCCACCTGGCCACGATGACCTACCAGAAGGACACCCTGACCAACAAGGCCGGCGACCAGCTGTTCAACCCGGCCACCGTCATCGCGATCCTGGTGTTCTTCGTCTACGCCCTGCAGTGCATGGCCACGGCCGGTGCGATGCGCCGCGAGACCGGCACCTGGAAGTGGCCGATCATCGCCTTCACCTACATGTTCGTCATGGCCTGGGTCATGGCGGCCCTCAGCCGCGCACTCGTGGCAGCGTTCATGTAGCTGGAGCACAACGAAGCAGTGACCAGGACGGTGCCCCCGCGACGGCGGGGGCACCCCGGACATCAGGAGGAGTGAGGCAGCCGTGCCCGTCGTTCCCACGCACCCGACAACCACGCCGGACCCGGACGTGCTGCGGTGGGTCATTCCCGACGGCCTGCTGGCCTTCACCGGGGAGGTGGCCCACGCCCCGGCGCTTCTCCAGCAGCTCCTGGACGACGGCACCCTGCGCTCGGTGAGGGTCGACGGCGGCGGGGTGCTCACCCTGCTGGGCACCGGCCACGACTGGCGCACGGAGGGGGCCCGGGTGCGATCCGCCCTGGTGGACGCCCTGGGCGCCCCGAAGTCGTGGAAGGGCGCCGCCACCGCCCACGCCTCCGGCCCCGACGACGCCCTGGAGGCCGCCGCCCGGCAGATCGCCGACGGTTCCCTGGGAACCTTCGTCAACAGCCACGGGGGCGCGCTCGTGGTGCACTCGGTGCGCGACGGCGTCGTCGAGATCGCCATGGAGGGCGCCTGCGACCACTGCCCGGCCGCGGAGATCACGATGCACGCGCGCTTCGAGCACCTGCTGCGGCGCCGGTGCCCCTGGCTGGTCGAGGTCCGCCGGATCGACGAGTAGACCCTCCCCCGAGCAGCCCGCCACCGAGCCGGGCACTTTTCGCACAGCCCCGCCATTTTTCCGCCCGGCTGCGCGAGAAGTGCCCGGCTCGACGTGTTGCGGGACGTGGGCCCACCCCTGATCTGTGTCGGTGCCGTCCCAAAGTCGTGACGATAGTTAAGCCTCACCTTAGAATGTCATGGTCGATGTGTACTCCCGCATCATGACCAATCACAGACTTAGGATCCGAGGAGCTCTGAGAGCAACATGGCGACTGCAGTCTCACCTCACAGCACAACGACACCGGCCGGCGCAGGAGCCGCCCCGCCGTCGACGCACACGTGCCTGTCCGATCTGCGTCTGGGGACCAGCGCCCGGGTCATCGCCCTGCAGGAGGACACGGCCGAGGACCCCATCTCCCAGCGACTGAGCAACCTGGGCTTCGTGCCCGGCCGAACCGTGACGCCCCTGCGCCGCGCCCCGCTGGGCGACCCAGTGGTCTACCGCGTCGCCGACTACGAGCTGTGCCTGCGCCGCCACGAGGCCCGCATGGTTCACGTCGAGGTCCTCACCGAGGCCGACGTCGTCGAGCCCCTCACCGGGCAGCGGGCCGACACTACCGACCGTGAGGAGCAGCGCCCATGAGTGACCACTGCGCAGCCTCCGAGGTCCCCGGCGCCCCCGACTGCCACTGCGGGTCCTCCAGCTCCAAGACCCTGGTGTCCGGCGCCCTGAGGGTCGCCCTGGCCGGCGCCCCCAACGCCGGCAAGACCTCCATCTACAACGCCCTGACCGGTCTGCACGCCAAGACCGGCAACTACCCCGGCGTCACCGTGGCGCGGTCGCTGGGGACCTGCCGGATCGGCGAGACCAGCCTGACCATCGAGGACCTGCCGGGCGCCTACTCCCTGAACCCGATCAGCCCCGACGAGCAGGTGGTGCGTGACGTCCTCACCGACGCCTCACAGAGCATCACCGTGCCCGACGCCCTCGTGGTCGTCGTCGACGCCACGACGCTACGGCGCGGGCTGAACTTCGTCGCCGAGGCCCTGTCCCTGGAGCTGCCCACCTGCCTGGTGGTCACCATGACCGACGAGCTCACGCGGCGCGCCGGGCGCCTGGACGTGGCGGCCCTCGGGCAGGCCCTGGGGATCCCGGCCGTGCGGGTGGTCGGCAACCGCAGCATCGGCATCCCCGAGCTGCGCGAGCAGCTCACCGACCTCTCCTCCTGGCAGCGCCCACCGCTGCCCGCGCCGACGGAGCCCACCGAGGTGGCCTCCTGGGCCGACTCCATCCTGGAGGCCGCCGACTACCAGGCGCCCCAGCAGGACCGCATCACGACCGCCGTCGATAAGGTCCTGCTCAACCCCGTTCTGGGATCCCTGGTGTTCTTCGCCATCATGTACATCTTCTTCCAGGCGATCTTCACCTGGGCGGCACCTTTCCAGGACGCCGTCGAGGGCGGGTTCAGCGCCCTGGGGGAGCTGGTGCACGGCTGGCTCGACGAGTCCCACCCGCTGCTGGCCGGGCTCCTGGGGGACGGTCTCATCGGGGGCGTGGGCGCGGTGCTCACCTTCGTTCCCCAGATCATCATCATGTTCCTCATCATCGCCTTCCTCGAAGGCGTGGGGTACATGTCGCGCGCCGCCTTCCTCATGGACCGGATCATGAGCCGGGCCGGACTGGAGGGGCGGGCCTTCGTGGCGCTGCTGTCCTCCTTCGCCTGCGCGATCCCCGGGATCATGGCGACTCGCACGCTGCCCAGCGCCAAGGACCGGGTGGCCACGATGCTGGCCGCCCCGCTCATGACCTGCTCGGCGCGGTTGCCCGTCTACGTCCTGCTCACCTCCATCATGGTGCCCGCCGACGCGAAGATCGGGCCGCTGAGCGCGCGCGGCACCGTCATGTTCGCCCTCTACCTGCTGGGGGCGGTCTCCGCGATGGTGGCCGCCTGGGTGGTCAAGCGCCTCACCGACCGCGGCGGGGTGCTGCTGCCCTTCTACATGGAGATGCCGCCCTACCGGCTGCCGCGGCCGCGCACCGTCCTCATCATGGTGTGGGACGCCTGCAAGGGCTTCGTGAAGAAGGCCGGGACCGTCATCGCCCTGACCACGCTCATCCTGTGGGTGCTGCTCAACGTACCGATGCGCTCCGATGAGCAGTTCAACGCCCACTGCTCCGCCAGCGCCGAGTGCGCGGCCGTGTCCGCGGCGGTGGAGGACCCGGCGTCATCGACCGTCAAGGGCGATGACGGGCAGGTCATCACCGACCCCGAGGAGCTCGGCAAGCTGCTGGATGCGCAGAAGACCTCCTACACGATGGACAACTCCTGGGCGGCCGCCATCGGCAGGACGGTGCAGCCGGTGTTCGAGCCACTGGGCTTCGAGTGGCGCATCAACGTATCGATCCTGTCCTCGCTGGCGGCGCGCGAGACCTTCGTGGCCACCCTCGGGCAGATCGCCGCCGCCGAGGACCCCGAGGACCCGGGCGCCCACCTGTCCACGATGACGTACCAGAGGGACACGCTCACCAACAAGGCCGGCGACCAGCTGTTCAACCCAGCCACGATCGCGGCGATCCTGGTGTTCTTCGTCTACGCCCTGCAGTGCATGGCCACGGCTGCGGCGATGCGCCGCGAGACCGGCACCTGGAAGTGGCCGATCATCGCCTACACCTACATGTTCGTCACGGCATGGGTCATGGCGGCCCTCACGAGGGTCGTCGTCGCCATGCTCATGTAGGCGGGGCCGGTGAGGCGTGCCTGCACGGGGTGCGCCCGCCGCCTCGGCACACACCGCCTACCCCCGCACCTCCCCCACACACCGCCTACCCCCGCCCCACACACCACCTACCCCCGCACCCCCACACACTTCGACCGAATCTTCATAATCGACGCGGCTCCGGGTCTTTTTTGAAGATTCGGTCGAAGTGTTAAGTGCGAGCGAGTGCCGGCACTTGGCAGCCGCCAGCCCCCGCGGTCGTCTCCCGCTCCACCCGCTCAGCGGGTGATCGTCTAGGCTCGCGGCATGGCGACTCCGGAGTTCATCGTCTCCCTGCGACAGAAGATCGGGCACGACATGCTGTGGCTGCCGGGGGTGAGCATCGTCGTCGTCGAAGATGACGGCCGGCTCCTGCTGGGTCGGCGCGCCGACAACGGGCGCTGGGCGGTGGTCTCCGGCATCCCCGAGCCCGGCGAGCAGCCGGCGGTGGCGATCCGGCGCGAATGCCTGGAGGAGACCGGCGTGGACGTGGAGGTGCTGGCGCTCACAGGCGTGACCGCGGGCGAGCCCTTCGCCTTTCCCAACGGGGACAACTGCGTGTTCATGGACATCAACTTCGTGGGGCGGGCGAGGCCCGGCAGCGCGGATCGCGCCCACGTGGCCGACGACGAGTCCACACAGGTGGGCTGGTTCGCACCGGACGCGCTGCCCGAGCCGCTGCTGAGCTCGACCCCCGGACGCATTGAGGCGGCCCTGGCCTGGCTGGCCGACCCAACGTCGGGCGCACGCTTCCACCCGGCGTCCTGAGACCGGCTGCCTTCGCTCAGCCGGGGACGCCGACGGGGACATTCCGCGCGGCGGGGCGCCGCCTCTTCCGGACGGGGACAGTGTGCGCGTACGGGGACAGGAATTCCGTCCCCGTACGCGTCGATGGCACCCGACGGCGGCAAAAGGTCCCCGACGGCGTCGAATGCCCCCGGCGCACGAGGGCGCACAGCGGCTGCAGTCAGGCCTTGGGAACCTCGATGCCGATGCGCCGGAGGCCATCGGCCTGCGCGCTGTTCGAATCCAGGGGCCTGGCGGCGGTGAGGATGACGCGCACACCCTCAGGGGTGACGACCTCGACCTCGCGGGAGTTCCACGGCGTGATGCGCGGACCGGTGACGCTGCCCGGCCGGCGCTGCTCGCAGGCCGCGGCGATCTCGTCGATCTGGGACAGGACGCAGGAGAAGCTGACGCTCATCGAGGGGCCATCGGCCGGGGCGGGTGCCTGCGGCGTCGGCGCCAGGAGGACGTCCTGGAAGGCCCAGCGGCGCAGGTGCACCAGCTGGCCGGGGATGCTGAACAGAGTGAAGAAGCCCAGTGCCTCGGTCCAGAAGTCGACCGAGGCGTCCAGGTCCGACGTCGGGACGGTGACGAACATCGGCATGCCGTAGATGCCGTGGAAGGGCTCGGGCGGTTGGGCGTCCTCGCTGGGCGCGGGCACGGGGCTCATCTCGAATGCGTTGAAGGTGCTCATGTGGGGCAGCCTCATCCCTCACGCTACGTGAGGGTCAAGGTGATCCGCGTTACTGCTGGCCCCGCAGTTGGGGACATTCCGCGCGGCGGGGTGCGGTCTCTTCCGGACGGGGACAACCTGCGCGTGCGGGGACAAGATTCCCGTCCCCGTACGCGTCGATGGCACCCGTCGGCGGCAAAGTGTCCCCGACGGCGTCGAATGTCCCCATCAGCGCGCGGGGCCGCCCGCGCCTCGATCGACCAGGACGCCGACGCCACCGATCTCCGGCCGCGCGCGAGCCCCTCACTCCGCGGGCGGCTCGACGACGAGCGACGCCTCGCCGGGGGCACACACCTCGGCGCGAGGCGCCTGCGCCACCCGCGGTATGATTCGGGTATGACTCAGAAGATCGCGGTGAGCCTCCCGGACGAGCAGGTCGTCTCAATTCGTCGCGCGGTCGAGCAGGGCCGGGCGCCGTCGGTGTCGGGCTTCATCAGCGCAGCGGTCGCTCGCGCACAACGGGAGGACGACCTCGCCCAGCTGCTGGACGACCTTGATCGCGAGCTCGGCCCCGTCGACGACGCCGACCTGGCCTGGGCGGACAAGGCACTGGGACTGGCGTGACCACCACCAGCAAGAAGAGCGTTAAGGGCCTGACTCTCGACACCGGCGCGCTGCTCGCACTCGAGCGCGGGGACTCGCGGGTCCGCGCACTCCTTCGCCGGGCACTAGAGAGGGGACTGCCCCTGAGCGTGCCAGCCGGCGTCGTGGCACAGGCCTGGCGGGGAGGCCCTCGGCAAGCCCGCGTCGCGCGACTACTGGCGGATCCCAGCGTGCACGTGGCGCCTCTGGATGACATGACGGCGCGAGCCGTCGGCCTGCTGTGCGGACGCAGCGGACACCGGGACATCGTTGACGTTCACGTCGCCCTGCTGGCGGAGGAGCAGGGGCACACCGCGGTGACCTCCGACCCTGAAGACCTGAGCGTGATCCACCCCGGTCTCCCACTCATCACGGTGTAGACGAACGCCGCAAACCCCGGCTGCAAACCCCTGCCGGCGACATCGACGGGGACATTCCGCGCGGCGGGGTGCGGCCTCTTCCGGGCAGGGACAGCCCACGCGTGCGGGGACGAGTTTCCTGTCCCCGTACGCGTCGATGGCACCCGCCGGCGGCAAAGTGTCCCCGACGGCGTCGAATGCCCCCGTCAGCGCACGGGCCCCAGTCCTCGACCATTGGAACGCAAGCGCGGCCGACGCACCCGCCCGCGCGAGCCCCCTCACTCCGCAGGCGGCTCGACGACGAGCGGCGCCTCGCCGGGGGCGTGCACCTCGGCGCGGGGTGCCGGTTCCAGGGCCAGGCTCACGTGCAGCCGCTGACCCTCCTCGCCCACGGCGTCGTAGGACAGTCGTGGGTTGTCCAGCTCGGTGACCTCGGTGCGGGCGCGCACGAGCCAGGGGTGGCGGCGTCGCAGCCCGATGAGGTCCTGGTGGAGGCGCAGCATCCAAGCCCCCTGCGGCGCGAGCCCGGACGGCGTGGCCGGAAGGGCGGGGCGGACCTCGTCGTCGCCGCCGAGAGTCTCGGTCTTCACCCCCCGGAAGGCCTGCTCGTCCCCGTAGTAGACGCTGGGCACGCCGCCCACGGTCATGAGCAGGACGACGGCGAGCGCCGCCCCGCCGGCCCCGACCTTGCTGGCGATGCGGGTGACGTCGTGGTTGCCGACGAAGGTCGCCGGGACGAACCGGTCCAGTAGCTCGTTGTGGCGCTTGAGGCACCAGTCGAGCTCGTAGAAGTTGGCGTCGGCCAGTGAGCTCCAGATGGCCTTCCACAGCTCGTACTGGGTGACGGTGTCCACGGTGGAGGCCTCCACGAAGCCGGCATAGTCGCCGTGGATGACCTCCCCCATGAACCAGGCATCGGGGTGGCGCTCGCGCACGGCGGGCAGGACGCTCGCCCAGAACGCGGGGTCGACGGCGTAGGCGGCGTCCAGGCGCCAGGCGCTCGCGCCGCGGTCGAGCCAGTGGGTGAGCACCCGCACGGCCAGGTCGCACACCTCGGCGGAGTCGTGGTTGAGGGCGGCGAGCGACTCGTGCCCCTCGAAGGTCGCGTAGCCGGGGCCGGACTGCCCGTCGCCGTCCGCACCCTCCCCGCCGGCCGCGTCGTCGAAGCGGAAGAGGCTCCGCTCCTGCCCCCCGGCGCGGGCGGACCGGAAGAGGGGGTGCTCGGTGCCGACGTGCCCGAGGACGCCGTCGAGCATGAGGGCCAGGCCCCGGGTGCGACAGGCCTCGGCGAGGCGGTCGAAGGCGGCGTCGTCCCCCAGGCGGGGGTCGATGCGCAGGTGGTCGGTGGTGTCGTAGCCGTGGGTGGATGAGGCGAAGATGGGGCCGAGCGACAGGCCGTTGGCGCCGAGCTCGACGGCGTAGTCGAGCCAGGGCTCCAGGCGGTCCAGGCGCGCGGGGGCGCCGGGCTCGGTCAGGGGCGCACCCGGTTCGGGGCGGATGGGGGCGCCAGTGGCGCCGAGGGGGTAGACCTGCCACCAGATGGCATGGTCGATCCAGGCGGGGGTTGCGGGACGGCTTATTCCAGGTGACTCACTAACCATGCCTCCAAGGGTGCCGCCGCACCCGTTAGCATGTCAAGGTGCCGTCTCGTACCGACAAGCGTCCCCGCCTGCGCATGGATCCCGCCGAGCGCCGCGAGCTGATCCTGTCCGTGGCGAGACGAGCCTTCGCAAGCCGCCCGTACGAGGAGGTCTCACTGGTCGAGGTTGCGGCGGAGGCTCAGGCCTCCGAGGCGCTGGTGCACAAGTACTTCGCCGGCAAGGCCGGCCTTTACGCCCAGGTCCTCCGGCGTGCCGCTGACGAGCTGGCCGAGCGCACCCGGAGGGCCGACGACGCCCTGCCGGAGGGGTCGTCAGCCCGGGACCGGGTGCGGACATCGGTGCTGACCTACCTGGACTTCATCGCCGAGCGCTCCCCCGGCTGGGTGACCTACCAGGCGCTGGCTGGGCACGACCCGGGCGACGAGGCGGCCCGGGTGAGGCGGCAAGCGCGCGAGGCGGCGGTGGCGGCCCTGGCCGAGGTTGTCGGCGGCAGCCGGGGCCACCGCGACGACTTCGCCCTGTGGGGCTACCTGGGATTCCTCGACGATGCCTGCCTGCGCTGGGTGCACGCCGGCTGCCCCGACGACCAGCGCCACAGCCTGGTTGACGCGGCGCTGGGCTGCCTGGAGGGGGCGCTGGGCGACTGGCGGGCATGAGAGCTGGGACCGCCCCGGCGGGTATGCCACCCCGGGGCCGGCAGTCCGCCCCGTGGACACAAACGTGGGGCCCGCCTCGCAAGGAGGTGGGCCCCACGGATGGAGTCAGCGCGTCGGCGCGAGCCTCAGGCTCAGCGGACGGGCTTGCGGACCTCGGCGGAGAGGAACCAGGCCTGCTGCTCGAGCTTGCCGATGAGGTCCTCGACGATGCCGGAGGAGGTGGGGTCCTCGGAGTCGACGTCCTCGTCCACGCCGCGCAGGGTGGCGACGACGGCCTCGATGGCGGAGACGATGTAGGCGACGCCCTCGCTGGTGAGGATCTCGCCCTCGGGGGCGGCCGGGAGGGTGGTGGCGGCGGAGACGGTGGCCGGGCGGCCGTCGGGGACGGCGTTGATGGCGCGCATGCGCTCGGCGACCTCGTCGGAGCCGGCGCGAGCGATGTCGACGACCTCGTCGAGGTTGAGGTGGACGTCGCGGAAGTTCGGGCCAACGATGTTCCAGTGGATCTGCTTGCCGACCAGCTCGAGGGCGATGAGGTCGGTCAGGACGCGCTGGAGGTTGTCGCTCAGGGCGGCGGAGGCGGTGAAGGAGAGGTTGATGGACGGTGTTGTCATGGTGTCTGCGTTCATGGCCATCACTTTACTACGTCGCAAGTCGCCGTGGGTGTTACTTATGATTCACAGGCAAGCCATGCCTCACCTGAAACCAAGGCTTACCTGCCCAGACGAGCTTCTCTGGCGATCCACTCAGCCGACCTTGCAGGTGTTCGGCTCTCCGGTTTCTTCCTCCTCGGAGGCGAGCCAGTGCCCGTTACTGCCGGGGACCATGGTGTTCTTTGCCGGGATCCGCGCCTTGTTGGATGGTTCGGTGACGTCCTTGCCCTGCGCGTCGACGTAGGTCACCTGCGTCATGTCCACGCAGTAGGTGACGGTGGCGCTCTGGCCGTCGGCGCTCATGGCGACCTCGGAGATCGCCACCTTGACGGGGGTCTTGGCCTTCTGCCCCGTGTTCTGCAAGGTGGAGGCGTCGTTGATGAGCTGCTGCTGAAGGTTGCCGGTGGTGACGGTGGGGACCTTGCTGGTGTCCTGCCCGCCGCCGACCCACAGCTTCCAGGACATCTGGTCGTAGGCCACGAAATCCTGGAGGATCGCGACCCGCTTGACGTCGAGGCCGGCGGGGATCGCGGTGACGGTGTACCCGAGCTGGGTGTCGGACAGGGAGGCCGCGGTGACGGTGCCGGCGGTGCTCGACGCCGTGGCGGCGGCTGAGGGAGCCGACGTCGGCTTCCCCGCGGAGGTGGCTCTGCTGGCAGGCGCCTTGGCGTCGGGCTTGGAGTCCTTAGAGGAGCAGCCGGTCAGGGCCAGCGAGGCGGCGAGCAGCAGGCAGCCCAGTGCGGCGGCTCGACGACGCCCCCCGACTCGACTCACGGGGCGGTTCTCGGCATGTGCCACGGGGGCTCCTGACTGTCGGCCGGATTCGACCCGGCGGAAACCAACCCGTTGACACTACCGCGAAGGTCACGAACATGTCTCGACCTTCGTCGCCCTCCTTGCTACACCCCTGTTCTGGCGAGGGTACGTGATGCCAACAGTCCTCAGAAGGAGGAACCAGGCCTGCTGCGCAGGCTTGCCGGTCAGGCCATCCAGGATGATGGCCGATGTCAAGGGCTCGTCATCGACAGGGACACCCTGCGCGCTGGGGGACAGGATTTCCGTCCCCCGACGCACAAACAGCCCCTGCCTGGAACAGAGTGCCCCCAGCCACGGTGAAGTGTGCCAGACAGCGTCGAAGATCCCCGTGAGGAAGCGAGCCGACCGAGGTCTCCCCGCCCACCGCGACGAGACCGGACCAACCTGACCAACAGCCCGGGACACCAGGCCCGGGCAGTCGCGGTCACCTTGGCAACAGCTGGAGTCTCACCAGTGGCCCACACCCCGCCACCCGCACCCCAACACAGGTCGCCAACGTCATGACCTCATACATCTAGGCAACGACCACTCACCACAGGATCGTCACACCGGACAGTTCCTCGAAGGCCGGATCGCGCGTCACCAACGCAAGCGACTCGTACATCGCTTGCGCCGCCAGCATCCGATCAAAGGGATCGCGATGCGACCACTCAAGCTGCCCGCTCAAGCGCGCGTGCGACCACTCGATGGGCAAGAACTCCGCTCCGAGCCGTCGCACGTGCCCCTCGAGAGCATCCAGCCACGGCCCCGCTCCAGGCAGTTTCCCAATGCGGTTCTTGGTATGCAGCTCCCATGCGCTGGCGACGGAGACCACCACGAGATTCCCTCGGTCTCGCAGCACCTCGACAGCCCTCCCGCCCAGACGCGAGGGCTCATTGATCGCCCACATGAGCGCGTGCGTATCGAGTAGGTAGCCCTTCATGCACCCTCCCAGGCACTCAGCTCCTCCTCCGGCAGCTCGTCGAAGAACGTGTCCGGCAGCTGGTATCCGCCGAAGCCCAGCTCCCGCTCGCCCCCGACTGGAACCAAGCGCGCCACTGTCTGACGCCCTCGGGCGATGTTGATGGTCGTCCCCTGCTCGACCTCCACCAACAGCGCCGACAAATGCGTCTTCGCCTCCTGAACCTTCACCGTCTTCATGCATTGATGGTCCCAGGAGAAAGCGACCTGGTCAACCAGGTTGGTCAGGTTGCGCCGCCGCCCACCCTCATGGTCGGGGACATTCCCCTCCGGCCAGGGACCAGTCACGCGTTGGGGGCAGGAATCCTGTCCCCCAACGCGCAGGATGTCCCCGTCAGTACGCCGGCGTGCTGACGGGGAATGACTGCTTTAGATGCCGTGGCCGGCTCAGTTCTGACGGGGGTTCTTTCCGTTAGTGGCCAGGGTCTGAACCTCCGCGACGGGGAGGTTGACGGTGCTGGTGGTGGTGATGGCCGGCAGGGTGCCGCTACTCCCATCACTACCGGAGTAGGAGGCCGAGTAGGCGACCTTAATCGTCAACGGCGTGCTGCCACCTAGGTGAGCGCTGGAGCGGTTGAAGGAGATCGTGCAGGGACTCGACCCCTCAGGCATCCCCTGGTGCCACGCGACACCAAACCCGGCGCAAGAAGCCTTCCCATCCGGGGCCGACAGCTGCAGGCCAGACGACCCAGCAGTGACAGTCACGGAGGTGCTCCCGGCCGTAGCGGTCGCCTTGACACTCGTTGGAGTCTCACCAGTAGCCCACACCCAGGTGTCCATGCCTACCAGGGTCGCGCCCCAGTCACCGACCTTGGGGTTGGTCTCCACCGTCGGGGCGGGAATCTTCACCACCTTCCACGCGGCCCGGGCGAGTCGACCGGCCGAGATACGAGGAGCCGGCGGGCTCGCACCGGGATCAACCCAGATAACATCTTCAGGATTATTCGCATAAAATTCGGTCATTTCGCGGACATACTCATCCATTTCCTCCTGCGAAACCGTACTACTACCGTGGAGCGCACCCAGTTTCGCTGTCTTACATGAACGAGTGTACCAACTCCCCTCACTGTCATTCTTATGATCCAAATAACCCGGATACACTTTATCCAAGTTACCACTATCACTCCGCCCTTGTTTTTTGCGCTTCTCCTGAGCCTCTTTCAGCTGCGCAGGGGTCATGAAAGGTACGTAGCGACAGAAAGGATCTACAGTGACTAACTCAGATGACGAGGACGTAACACCCCCACCATCACCACCCGACCCCGCAGTCACATACTCCACGCTCACAGACGCAGTGATTTCACCACCGCCGTCGCTCGTTGCCGACGCGCCCCCTCCGGCCGTAGCTTCATCAGCTCTTGCGCCAGGAACACACAGAACGCAGGAAAGCATTCCCAGACCAACAAGCAGTACAGGTAACTTCACTCGAGTCAATCGCATTGTTTCACCGACCTCGCCTACTCAACGGAACACTCTCCATCCTGTCCGCGTTGTCCCTCGGTGGCCAGCCAGGTCGTACCGTCAGGATTGGTCATCCTGGTACTTGACGGCACTTGAATTTTATGCTCAGGCTTAGTCACGTCATTTCCATTGCTGTCGATCATCTTCATTTTTTTCTGATCGACACACATTGTAACCTGAGCCACATTATTGCTGTCGTACACGACAACGTCAGATATAGACACCCTCACAGGTGGCTGAGCATGCTGCCCCTCTTCCTCCATTTTAGATGCATTATTGATAACACGCTGCAACGTCAGCCCTGTGGCAACTTTATCAATTCCCGTTGTGTCTTTTCCTCCCCCAAACCAGATTCGCCAGGTTACTTTGTCGTAGGCGATGAAGTCCTGGAGGACCTTGGTCTGGGTGGCGTCCAGGCCGTCGGGGATGGAGACCACCGTGTAGCCCAGGTCGGGATCGGACAGGGACTCAGCAGTCACCGCACCGGCACTGGCAGCGCCACTTGCACCAGTTGACGCTCCGCCCGAGGCTGCCGGTGCCGTCGTCGATGCAGCACTGGCGCCCGCGGTGTTGAGGGGCGGGATCGTGCCTCCACCTTTCGGGCTGCTCGATGAGCAGCCAGCCAGCGCCAGCGAGGCAGCCAGTACGCCCGCCCCCAGGGCGCTGACGGCGCGACGGCGACCGGACAGGCGAGCGAGGGAACGAGCCATGATGAAGCACCTCCACAATCAGGCCGGGCATAATCTCCCGGCACAGCAGCAACCCCATGACTCTACCCGCCAGATCACAACAACGTCACGGTGAATCGTCCCGGGTTTGATGGAGGCAGTGATGACACGGAAGGATCACTGTCATGGGACTTAAGGAAGTACCCCGATGAGCTGTGCGAGCGAGCCACGAGGACGGGCGTTGGACGCGTTGGCTGACCCGGCTTGGGCCAGGGGTGCGATCCGCAGGATCGGTGACGAGCTGGGTGTCCACCTTGAGGCTGTGCGCACCTGGGTCAAGAAGGCCCAGGTCGACCAGGGCACCCGGCCCGGCACCACCACCGACGAGGCGCAGCGGATCAAGGAGCTTGAGAAAGAGGTCCGAGAGCTGCGAAGAGCCAAAGCGATCCTGAAGAGCACAGTCGGCTTATCTGTCGCTGCGGAGTGTGAGCGTCTGTCTCGTTGATCTGCCGGTACATCCGCTCCCGCATGAAGGAGGAGTTCGGGGCCTGGCCGGTCTGCAAGGTGCTCACTGGCGCCGGAGTCAAGATCGCCCCGAGCACGTGACTCACGCCCGCCGTAGCCGGCCTCCTAGCGCCAGGAGCCTGCGCGACGAGACCCTCAAGGCGGAGATATCCAAGGTCCACAAGAACCAGCTACCCCGGTGCTGGGGACCCGCACGATGCACGTGACGCGGGGCCACCCTGAGAGCGCCGAGCGTCACGGTGCCGGTCACGTGGCCCGCTGCACCGTCGAACGCCTCATGGGCGACCTGGGCCTGCGCGGAGTCTGACGCGCCAGGTCCCCGCGCACCACGCGCAGCGCTCCGCGAGAGCAGTGCCCGGCCGACCTCGTCAAAAGGCATTTCAACGCGTTCAGGCCGAACGAGCTGTAGGTCGCCGACATTCCCCCGCAAGCGGGAGGTACCCCCTCCTATGCACGCGCCTTCTCCGGGTGGGTCTACGTCGCCTTCGTCACCGATGTCTTCTCGCGGCGAATCGTGGGCTGGCAGACCTCCACGAGCCTGTACACCGACCTGGCCCTGGACGCCCTTCAGATGGCCGTCTGGCAGCGGAAACGAGCCGGTACTGACCTGACGGGCCTGGTGCACCACTTGCGACCGAGGGGTGCAGTACCGGTCCATCCGCTACGGGCAGGCCCTGTCCGACTGCGAGGCAGTCGCCTCTGTAGGCTCTAAGGGCGACTCCTTTCGGCTTTGCTCTGGCCGAGGCGCTCAAGCTCCTTGTACAAGGCCGAGCTGATCCGCAACCAGGGCCCTTGGGAGGACATCGACGCCGCCCGTGCTCGCCACCGCCGAGTGGGTCCACTGGTACGGGCACCACCCGGCCACACTCCGCCATCGGGATGCGAACCCCCGCCGAGCACGAAGCCGCCTGGGCGCCCGACACCCACCACGACCACCACCGCCAGGAACAATCACGACCGGCAACCACCGGAACCAGATAAACCAGCCACCACAAAACCCGAGGCTTGCCAAAGGAGACCATTGAGCTCCTGGCCCGTCGGCGGGTGTCCTACAGCGTGGGGTTCACGCTTCCCGAGCACACGCCGCAGATCTACGACACCATCCCCGAGACCGCCTGGACCCCGGCCTACAACGCTGACGGACAGCCCAGACAGGGTGCGGACGTCGCTGAGACCCGCCGACCTGCTGGACCTGACCGCTTGGCCCAAGGGGATGCAGGTCAACCGTGCGCCGAGAGCGGCCCCACCAGGGAGCCCAACTGCGCTTCGAGGACGTGGGCGGCTACCGACTGACCACCTTCGCCACCAGCACGAGGGTGGGTCAGCTCGCCGACCTCGAGGTCCGCCACCGGCTACGAGCCCGCTGCCAGGGGACCGTATCCGCTGCGCCAAGGACACCGGGCTTGACCGCTTTCCCTTGCAGGGGTTCGCCCAGAACCGTATCTGGTGCCTGATCGTGGCCCTGGCCTGTGACCTGCTGACCTTCTCCCAGCTGCTCGCCCTAACCTCCACCCCCGCCCGCACCTGGGAGCCCAGGACGATCCGCCTGCGCCTGATGAGCATCCCCGCCATCATCACCCACCACGCCCGCCGCACCGTCCTGCGCTACAAGGCCGACCACCCCTTCACCGGCCTCCTGCTGACCGCACTGAGCAGCTTTCAGGCCCTACCCGCAACATAGGCACCCGACCGCTGCCTCCTGCCCACCACAACCCTGAAGGATTAACCCTGGCCCCTGGAAAGGCCCGACCGCCGCGAGGCGACACGCGGCAGACCGTCACACCCAACCGGCATAATCGCCACCACGACACCGGCAACGACGCCACCCACACCCCACTCAACCAACCAATGAAAGATCGAGGCTAACCACCAAAACCGACTCTGCCGCCCCCTGCCCAGACACACCATGTCTACAACAGCAGACCGCCTCAACTGTCCATCAGAATTCAAACCTATGAAGGCTGACTTCCAGGAAATACAGCCCCGGCTGGTGCAGCCCGGTTGACCGAATCCCACGACAATCCTTCCAGAGGAACCGACAACCCCGGCACATTCTGACCGCCACACACCCACGGCGTCATGGATTCAGTCAAATTAATCAGATTATTTTTCAAATCCCCTTTCATTGAACTTCGGGGATATACCGACACTATCACGTAATACTGTCCACCGGAACATGTCAACATCGCAGCCCCTCCTCCCTGTTCTTCAGAGTATCTAATCTCGCCTGATCCGCCGTCGTTATGAAAGTGTTCTACGATCTCCCCTTCGTAATACCTCGAATCACCCCACGGATCGAGACCATCAACCCACTTACCAAATGTTGTTTCAAGTCCTGCCGGACCGGTACCGGGGCCATTTACTGAGCAATAGATTCGCGAAACAGAATGATTATCTCCAATGTAACTCCTAGTAAACCTAGGGGAATCAAACATAGAACGTACGGATGAATCTGGAACTCCTGGGCACGTAAACTCGGTCTCTTCCGGAGAAATACTTGCAGCTACGCTGTGACCGACCTTCCCGCTATGCATGTCATGGACGCCACGAGAGTCGGAGCAAGCACATAACATCAAACATGTCGCAGCCAGCAACAAACTCGCCTTCGACCTAGGCCTCATAGCATGCCTTCTTCCGTTCATATATCTACGATTATTCGCGTCGAGCAGGCGACCCAGTAGCCGCAGAATCGTGAGCCTTAGTATACTCGGTACTCACGCTACTAACTGGACCCAAACCCGGCCTAGCGCCATTAGGTAGTTGGTCCGACAATCTAACGACACCTTCATACTGGTCGTCACTTGGGGAAGAAGACAGAGTCAGATTGCCGTCCTCACCCACAACGGTATTCACTGTTTCTGGAAACTCCGATGATGTGCGCATACGTTTCATTTCCTCGTCAGAGTATAGTCCGCTCTTAAGAAGTGCCATCGTGATGGTAGCCTCGTTCTCACGATACCCTTCCGCATAATTTTGCTGGTTCTTTTCATCTGCGTCAGCTTCTGCGTTTGCGACTGCGGCCTTAAGAGATACCTTTCCGCTATTTGATGCTTGCGTTTTAAGAAACGAGTATGAAGCTTGAGCCACTTTACCGGCACTAGATGCAATCGGAATTGCTTGCAACGCCGCAGCACCCGCGTCGATGTATGCGTTGTTGCGATCATCCGCATTCTTTCCAATCTGCTTACTAGTGCGAGCGATTGCTCCCGCAAAGAACCCATTGGTTTGAGCCTGCTTATTCAGTACGGCCGCCAGCGGTGTGTACTCTCCAGTCGCCTTACAAGCCTCGACCTGTTGGGCAATTTGTAGATTGTTGTAGGCAGTTTGAGATGCGACAAGTGGCATCATGGACCTGTCGTCCTGTCCAATTTGTCCAATCAAATTGGACAAAGCGAGGTCCGACAAGATTGGCTGTGCACCGTCTTTCGTGTTATCTGTGTAATGTTTAGAGTTTCCGGTCTTGGCTGAAAATGCCACACCTGCAGGATATCGCTGAAGAGTTTTAGAGAACATCATTCTCGCAGTTTGAGACAAAACAAGCTCGGTGTCACTTTCTCCTATCGCGTTTAAAATTCCAGACACGGCCGCACCGGAACTTTCCCCATTCTTGTCTGAAGAACTGCGATGCCCTGAAGTACCAATGTCGGAGATGCCCTCCGAAAGAATCGCCCAGTCATCGGTCCACGGATTGTCTCCTACCGCTGATTTCTCGATAAGTTTCCGCGTTCTTTCGGCGACCGATTTCGCGTCAACCGTACCGTTTGATGATTGCGGCGCTATCCATTTCCGCGCCGTTTCAGGGTTTCCTGTCATGGCATGAACGATACCTTCAAGAGAGTTAGTTCCAGGATATGAGATCGCTTTTCTTGCGTCGTACCCCCCCTTAGGCTTATAATTCTCAATCTTTTTAGCAAGCTCCGAAAGAAACGCATCACCATACTTCAATCCTACGGCTTCCTTGCTCCCGTCGCCGTCTACATCTTCCCAGCGAGATGCCGAAAGTATTTCGTTAAGAGAATCGATTCGCGCTCCTTTATTCTTCTCCTCAGCATAGAATGCCAACCTATCGGCATACTTCTTGGCCTCTTCGTCACCCCAAGTCTGCGAACGTGTCGCTATAATATGCCCTAATGCCGTCGCCAGATCAGTGCCGGCACCGTCTCTATAACTAATCGTCCCCCCATCGGTGGTGACTGTGAATTGATCGTCGATATCGATGGGAAGGTCAAGGAGCCTTCCGGGGCCGATGGTATTGAGCATGGTAGCCGCATACTCGGGATCGTCTTGCTTCGCCTGTATGCGCTGGATCAATTTATCCCAGTCCTCAGGCTTTATACCTTTCTCGGAGGCATTCACAAGATCAGCGGCATCTTTTTTGGCGGCACGCCAATCCTCTACAGGATTGTCTTTCTTGATATTCTCGATCGTCTCCGAATGGCCGTCGGCAATGACATATGCGATGGTTCCATCAGGCTTTTTCGTCGTTATCCCACATTCGTTGGCTGCTTTAGCTGCGTCCAGGCACGTCTGGAGATCGGCAATTTTATTCTTGAGATTCTCGCTATGGCTACCTGCATTAAGTTTAAAGCCACCTAGATCACATGGGCTACTGACATCCTCGTTCGCTTCAGTAACTTTCGTTATGCTCGGACCGATTTTTTGGTTGCGAAAATTTGTAAGATCTGTAATTATAGCCTGCACTTTGTCGGGATTCAGGCGAATTTCAGTGTTTCCCATTTTCGCTCCTCAACAGTCCCACTTTGCTCTCGAGTCCTCTTTTGAGACCCAATCCGGTTCCGAATTAAATTGCTGATAGCAATCCTCGCATTTCCAATTGAAATCATGGGTAATTGCATCCAAGACTTCGACAATCTCCTTTTTTTTGGTATTGGCTAATGTAGATTTCCACACAGAACTATCGGTTCCCAATCCGGTTGAAAGGATGTGCTTTTCCGAAGGGGGCTTGGCGCCGGTAAGATCATAATCAGCCCCTATGTCGGCCCGTGCCGATCTGAACGTCGATACAACATGGTCTATCGCAATCTTTTTTTTGTTCTCGACATCATCAGGTTTACTCTTCTTCTCATCAGGCGGAACATAGCCTCCCCCACTCGGGTGACGCTTGGGTGCGGGCCCAGGAGACGGGCGTGGAGTCGGAGTACTCACTTTGAACCTCCTGATAACCCAACTGAAGAAGTCGATATTGAAGTCGAACTCACTGAAAAAGAACTGCTTGGAGTCGAACCTTTACTCGATCCTGCAGATGCGCTCGGGGTGGCGCTAGGTGTTGAGGGTGCCGACGTTTTCTGCTCGACACTTCTATTATCTCCCATCACCTTATCCTTTCAAACTTGCGGCAATGTCACACGATGGCACATGAACTATTCAGACTTTCCATCATGGACGGCGCGTCATTCTGCCGCCTTCTGTCGAATGTCAAACTCTGCTGCTGCGTCAGCCTGTCGTTACTTGGACACAGATTCCGAGGTAAGACTCGGACAGTATCGATGCTACTTTTCATCATGTATTGCCTTCGCAACGTGGAACCTGCACCCATGTCCAGCCGGTGGTGCTGATCTGGACCGCCCGGCCTTTGGGAACAGGGCCTCCGATGGATCTCGGTAGCCGGGCCAAGAAGTGGGAGCCGTCGTCGGATCCTCGCGGAGCGAGGATGAGTCCGGTTCTTGTCTTCCTGGCAGTGGCGACGACGCCGCGGTACATGCCTCCAACCTCGTCGATGCCGCAGGCCACGAGGACGCCCCCGTGGTGGTCGCGGCAGGTCTTGATGTGTTCCTCAATCCTCGGATTGATGTTGTGGTCGTTTGTCAGTGTATCGAAATCATCCACCACAATGACAGTGTTCTCCGGATCCTCCTCCAACAACTCACTCAGATCATTGGGTCCTGCATCCATGCCCAGGACCCCCAGCACACTCGGGTTGTTGGCGAATTCCATGAGCGGGGACTTGCGCGGCAGCACCAGCACGATCTTCTGCCCGTTCTCCAGCAGCCGGTTGGTGGCGAAGTGCAGCGCAGTCGACCGCCCGGAGCGGCGCGGACCCGTCACGAGGAAGGCGTTACCGATGTCCTCCAGGGACACCGGCAGCATGCGCAGATCATCACCGCCCACGGCGAAGGCGATCTCATTCGGCTCCAGAGCGGGCTCAAGCTTGAGCGCCTCCTCGGCGGAGATCGCCACAGGCAGCTCATCCACGTGCCCCGGACGCTGGGCACGGTCAACGACGCCCCACCTTGCGTTGGCCTGCTCGGCCGCCTGGTGAACCGCCGCCACCTGCGCCGTTCCCGCAGAGTCATCAGTCAGCATCACCAGCTGGACCTCACGGGGCCGTTCCCCCGAACGGAAGGCCCTCCCCTGCGGCATGGACAGGGGAACATCCTTAGCGCGCATGGCGATGAGGTCGAAGTCATCCGGGCTCGGCATGCGCAGGACCAGGCGGTCCTCCAGCATCATCCCGAACCGCCCCCGGAACACGGTCCGGTCCCCGGCGATGACCACGCGCAGTCCCACCGCCGGGCCCTCACGCATGAGCGTCTCCACCATCCCGGGGATCGCTCCGGCGTCGGTGTTCTCAAAGGTCGCCATGAAGTTGTCCCACCGGTCAATGAGCAGCACCAGGTACGGCAGGCGCTCAGACGGCGGGGTAGCGGCCCGCTGCTCGGCCACGGAAGCGTAGCCGTGCGTGGCCAGGTACTGCTGACGGTAGGCCACCTGGCCACCCAGCAGTGCCAGCATGCGGCGAATCCGGTCCGCCTGGTCACGCGTGACCACTGCCCCGAAGTTCGGCAGGTTCACGCACGGGGCCAGCGCCCCATTACCCGCGTCAATACCGTAGACGTGCACCTCTGCGGCGGAGGCCGTCTGCGCCAGGGCCACCGCGATCCCTCGCAGCACGCTGGAACGCCCCGAACGCGGGGCACCGGCGATCCCCAGGTGACCGGCGCGCGTGTAGTCCCACGTCATGGGCCGCTGCGCCTGCTCGCCGGGCAGGTCCTCCAAGCCCAGCGGCAGCGCCGGCAGGAAGCCGGCCGCCCGCGGATCAGACCCACCCAGGCCGCTCGGTCCCCCAGTGGCCTGGGCCGTCTCCATTCGCTCCTGAACCTGCGCCAGGGTGATGAGCTCCGGCAGCGGCGGCAGCCACGGGCTGTGCGGGTCCGGCCGGCCCGTCGCCGTGTGGGCTGCACCCATCGCGGAGACCAGGGTGGCCAGGTCGGTGGGGATCGTCGCGTCCTCCTCCACCTCCGGCGGTTTCATCTCCGGACGGGAGAGCTCATCCAGGGTCAGCGTCGCCGCCCGCACCGCTGCCTGCGGCATCGCCCCACGGGGCCGTCCCCCCACCCGGGAGGACTGGAACTGACGCAGGCTCGCATGCCCCAGCCGCGCGTAGGCGCGCCCCGGGATCGAGGGCGGGATGTAGGCCGAGTTGGAGGCCTCGATGACGTCCTGGGAGTCGTTCTCATCGGTGACGCGCAGGGCGATGCGCAGGTTCGTGTTCGACTTGATCTCAGCCGAGACCACACCCGCCGGCCGCTGAGTCGCCAGCACCAGGTGCACCCCGAGCGAGCGCCCACGCCGGGCGATATCCACCAGGCCCGTCACGAAGTCCGGCAGCTCGGACACCAGGGCCGCGAACTCGTCAATGATGATCATGAGCCGCGGCATGGGCTCATCGCCGGGCTGCATGGCGGCCACGTAGTCCTCAATGTCCTTCGCATCCGCCCCCGCGAGCTGGTGCTCGCGGCGGCGCAGCTCGGCGCCCAGGGACTCCAGGGCCCGGGAGGTGAGGTGCCCGTCGAGGTCCGTCACCATGCCCACCGTGTGTGGCAGGCGCGCACAGTCCTTGAAGGCCGCGCCACCCTTGTAGTCCACCAGCACGAAGGTCATCGAGTCCGGCGTGTTGCCCACGCACAGGGAGGCGATGAGCGTCTGCAGCAGCTCGGACTTACCCGAACCGGTGGTCCCGGCCACCAGGGCGTGCGGCCCGTCGGCGCGCACATCGAGCCAGAAGTGTCCCTCGGCGTCCTCGCCGATGACCGCCTTCGTCGTCCGGCTGCACCGGTCCCAGGCCGCCAGCACCGCCTCCGCATTCGGATCCGGCATCGGCAGCACGTCCAGGAGGCGGGAGGAGGTCGGGATCGTCGAGTCCGCACCCGAGGCGGAGACGTCGTGGATCGGCGCCAGCGCCCGGGCCACTCGCTCGCACCAGCCGTCCGGGAGCAGGTCCAGGGTCACCCGCTCGACCTCGTCCACATCCGTCTGCGACACGCTCGCCGCCCCCACCTCCGCGGTGACCACGGCGCGGCACTCCTCGGGCAGGGCCGTGCGATCCCGGTCGATGCACACCAGGAACACCCCCGCGGCCGGTCCCCGGCGCAGTACGGAGATGAGGCCCGGGCGTAGACGCAGGCCCCGGGCGCCGTCGAGCACCACGAGGATCTGCTCGACCGGCCCCGTGGCGGGCCCCCGCCTCTCCGGGTCCAGCCGGCGCTCCACCAGCTCGGAGAGCTCATTGATGCGCCGGGCGATCGTCTCATCATCGAGCCCCACGCGCGCCCGGGCGCCCATGCCCTCCAGGTTGCGCAGGTGGGGAAGCCACCTTGTCCAGGCCCAGCGCCCCGCGCGATTCTCCCCGCGCGCCGGCTCCACGAGGAGCACCATCTGCAGCTCGGCCGGCGAGTGCAGCACCGCCGCCTGGGCCGCCAGCCAGTCGGCGACGTCGTGGCGCCGTGTGCCGCACACGCCCACCACGCCCAGCTCACCCAGCGGCACCCGTACCGGCACGTCCGGCGCCGTCCACCGCAGCGGCTCCTCGTGCTTGGCGCGCTGAGAGTCCTCGATCTCCACGTCACTGGGCAGGTCCGCCACCCCAACCCGCAGATCCAGCCAGTCCGGGTCGGTGGGCCGCCGCTCCCACAGCTGGGCCCGGGGCCCCGTGGCGCGCAGCAGCAGCTCGGCCGCATTCGGATGGTCCCCGCGGCGCACTCCCCGCTCAGCGGTCAGAGCCTTGAAGGCCGCCTCCTCGGTGGCCTCACGCTGCTCCTCGTACTTGCGCAGCTTGTCCCGGAAGTCCTTCTTCTGGTTCGAGCGCCCCTGGATCTGGTTGGCGATCATCATGATCGGGGAGAACACCATGAACATGAGCGAGTAGACGCGCCCGGTCATGAAGTACATGCCGGCCCCCATGACCAGCGGGGAGATGAGCATCGCGAAGGGGAAGGGCGGTTTGCGCTGCTCGGCCGGCTTCGTCGGCAGCGCGAACTTCGTCTCCCGCACCGGCCGGGCCAGACGCGGCGGCCGGTTGAAGTTCAGGGTCGGGGCGCCCGCCGTCGGTGAGACCACCGCATTGGCCGCCGGCACCGGCCCGATCGACAGGAGCGTCTCCCCCACCGTCAGCAGCGCGTCCGGGGACCAGGCGGAGGCGCCGGCGCCCAGGGGCCGGCGATCCAGCTCGAGGTAGTGGCGCACCCCGTCCGGCTCCAGCGTCTCGCGGCTGGAGAGGATCGCCTCGGAGTCCAGGCCCTTCTTCTTGGCGCGGCGGCGCTTGCGGGCCTCCTTGCGTCGACGGCGCCGGGCGGCCCGCCCCTTGGCCTCCTGCTCCTCGCCGCGCTCCGGGGCGGCCAGGACGAGGGGGCCCGGCAGGGGGCGGCGCCTCGGCAGCGGCAGCGGCAGCTCGCGCTGGGCGACCTCCGGCACCGGGGTGATGGTCACGTGCCCCCCGACGGCGACGGCGAGGTCGGCGATCCGTCCCTCCACGCCCTCCAGAACCAGGTCGCAGCCGGGTCCACCCAGGGTGTAGCCGCCCAGGCTCAGGCGGTGGACGGCGCCGGCGCCCTGGCCGGCCACCACGCGCAGCTCAACGACGCCCACTGGTTCGACGTCGTCGCGCACCGGCCCGCCCAGGCCCAGGAGCATGCCGTTACGGACCACGTCGACGAGGTTGTCCGCGGCGGCCAGGCGCCGTGGACCGTCCCACACGCCGATGGGGGGTGCGGCCACCTGCTCGCCGGCGTTGACGACGAGGCGCAGGGCCGCCCCGGGGGCGCTGCCCTCGACGGCGGGCTCCAGGCCCGCCACCATGTCCCCGACCGTGGCGTCCTCGGGCGCCACGACCAGGAGGTCGCGGGCGGCCGCATCGGCCTCACCGGGCCGCAGGACACTGATGAACAGCTGCACGCCTGGGCCTCCTTACGCGGGGCGTCGGGCCACGGACAGCCCCGGCGCCAGGTCCTCCACGAGGGCGGCCGTGGCCGGGTCGACCTGGGCCAGGTCGTCGGCACCGGCGGCCGACAGGAGACCGTGAACCTCCCGCTCCAGCTCGCCGCGGCCGCGCCGGGCCGCCAGGCGCAGGCGGTCGCGCCACAGCCCCTGGTCCAGGTCCACGACCGCCAGGCCGGTGGCGATGGCCATCCCCGCGCCGTCGGGATCGGTGTCCCCGGTGAGCTCGACGACGCGGTGGGCGGCGTCCACGACGAGCGCGTTGTACTGGTGGGCGGCGCGCACACGCGCCATCCAGGAGTAGCGTCCCTCCTCGGCGCCGGCCACCATGGGGCCGCGCACCAGGCGCAGGGCCTCGATGAGCAGCTCGACCTCGCGCTGGGGCGGGCAGCCGCGGGACGAGGCCAGCAGCGAGCGCAGCACGTCCCAGTCGACGACGACCCCCGGCCCCATGACGAGGCGCCCCTCGGCGTCCTCGCGCAGGTGGGGCATCCCCTGGGCGTCGTGGCCCAGCCAGGCGCGCAGCCGCTCCACGGTGCCGGCCACCACGTCCGCGGTGGCCCCCAGCGGCCAGAGCATGGTGCCCAGCACTGCCGGGCGGATGCCCTCGGGGTGGAGGGCCACGCAGATGGCGGCCTCGGTGAGGATCGAGCGGCGCTCGGGCTCGACCGCGCCGGCGGCCTCCACGAGCGTCTGCCCCAGCACCTGGATGCGCACGTCGGCGGTGCGCAGGGCCGCCGTCATCATCGGCGGCATGGGCGGGTCGGGGATCGGCGGGCGCGTGCCGTCGTCGGTCACCTGGGTCGGGCCGAAGAGGTGCGCCAGTCCCAGGACCTCGTTCTCGGTGGCGCGCGTGGCCCGCACCGCGATGCCCAGCTGGTCGATGCGGGCGGTGCCGGAGGCGTCGACGTCAATGGTCCAGCGCGCCCGGCCGTCACCGCCGGCGCGCACGACGGCGTAGTCGCCGCCGGGCGGCAGGCTCGGCGTGGCCTCGCCGTTGCCCACGAGGACGAAGGTGGTGGCCGCCCCGGGGCGACGGCCGGTGATGACGTCGGCCCGGCCCGGCAGCGGGTTACTGGCCAGGAGGGCCTCCGGCGTCTGGATGCGACCACCGGCCACCTCGCGCAACGCGGTCGGCAGGCCGGCGCCCACGACGACGGCATCCTGGGACCAGGAGTTGGTGCACAGCTCCAGGGCGAAGGCGGTGACGACCTCCGCGGCCATGGCGGGGTCACCGGTGACGGCGACCTCGCCGTCGGCGAAGGCCAGGTCGATGAGGATGTCGGCGCCACTGGCGATGCGGCCCACGGTCACCAGGCCCGGCAGGAGGGAGCCGTTCGGGGTGGGGGCCGGCTCCCGGCCGGCGCGCATCACCCAGGTCAGGCCCTCCTCCTGGACTCGCCAGGGGGCGGGGGCCTCGGGGACGGCCTGAGCCAGGCGCAGGTAGCAGGCGTCGTCGTCGATGGCGACGGCGTAGGGGCGGGGGCTGCCGGGAATCGAGTCCAGGGAGCGCAGGATGGCGTTGAGGCGCTGGGCGCGGCGCTCGTCGGCGCCCACGCGCAGGAGCCGCTCGAGCTCGCCGGAGCCCTCGTCGAAGGCCCCGCCTGAGAGCTGGCGCCGGCGGCGCACGAGCACCGAGACGAGGGAGGCGGCCAGGAGCGCGCCGACCGCCGGCATCTGGACGGGCGGGACGTCGCGCAGGGTGGAGGCCAGGCCCTGGTCAATGCTGACGCCGCCGGAGCGGGCCTCCTCCGGGTTGGGAGTGGCCGGGGCGGGGGTGGCCGGCGCCGGAGCCACCGGGACGGCCTCGACCCGGGGCACGGAGGCCGCTTCCTCGGGCATGACCATGAGCCATCCGGGCTGGATGAGCCGGGCCAGCTCCAGGGAGCCGCCGTCGGGCTGGACGCGGCCGGCGTTGAGGTCGTAGATCCGGGTGTAGGCGCGCCCGTCGCCAAGGTTGCGTTCGGCGATGTCCCAGAGGTTGTCGTGGTAGCGGCCCTCGGGCGGCTGGACCACGTAGACGCGCTGGCCCACGAGCTGGGAGCCGAGGGCGGGGTCGATCTCGACACCGCCGACCATGTAGCGCATCTGCTGGCTGCCATCTGGGTTCTGGGCCACGGTCCCGGAGGTAATCGAGGCGCCCGAGGCGTCGGTGGTCCGGGTGGCGGCGCGGGCGGAGTCCTGGGCGGCGGCGACGGCGGGGGTGGGCTCCTCGACCACCGGGGCGGCCGCGGCGGCCAGCGGGCCGCTGACGGCGCCCAGCAGCAGCACGGAGGCCACGAGCCGGCGGGCCACGGCCTGCACCCCGCCGGAGAAGGGGACGTGCCCGGGGACGCTGCGGCCGCGAATGGCGGAGACGGTCTCCACCAGGGTGCAGAAGGTGAACTGCATCCAGGCCAGCCAGATCACCCAGGTGAGGACGCCCAGGAGGGCGTCCACGGAGATCGCCTGGGTGAGGGTGTCCAGCCCCAGCTCGGTGGGGATGGGGGGAAGGCCGACGGTGGCCAGCAGCAGGACCGGCAGGCCGATGATGACCAGTATGAGGAGGAGGGCGGCCAGGAGTGACTTCCACACCGGGGGGCGCGTGCTGCGCGCCGGGGAACGGAAGCGTTCGGGTCCGGCGGCCTGGGCTCGTTGAGCGGCGCGGCTCACTGATCCTCCTTGAAGATACCGACGGCGTTGCGGGCCTCGCCGGTGACGGTGACATGAATGGACGTGACGCCGACGAGTCGCAGCATCGTGGTGGGGACGTCACGCTCGACGGTGACGGCAACCCCCCGCGCGGTGACGTCGACGCTGGAGCTCTGGGCCAGGCCGCCCTGAGCCAGGTAGGTGCGGGCGGCGGAGGTGGCGGCGGCGCTGTCCACCGAGACGGTGGCGCCTCCGCGCACGTCGTCGGTGGACAGGTGCTGGGCGCCGGCACGGGCGGCCTGCTCGGCCTGGTCGGCCAGGGTGGCGCGGGCGTTGAGTACTCGGCCGCCCTCGATGCACAGTCCGGCCATGAGCATGAGGACCGCGGCGATGATGACGGCGTAGACGGAGACGGCCCCGCGCTCGCCGTCGTGGCGGAGCCGGTGGCGCACGGAGGTGACGATCCGGTTCATCGGGTTCCCCTCCAGGTGTCGACAGGTGCGGTGGAGCTCGCCGTGACGGTGGTGGCGCCGGGCAGGAAGACCAGGCCCAGGTCGGACAGCTCGACGCGGCAGCTGACGGTGGCGGTGACGGTGCCGCCCCGGCCGAAGCCGCCGACGTCGACTCCTCCCGAGCACTGGGCGTTGGCGGTGTCCGCGGCGGCCAGGCTGCGGCGGGCGGCGGCGTCGGCATCCCCTGCGGAGCGCTCGATGGAGGCGGCCCGGGCGGCGTCACGGGCGGCGGCCTGGACCATGCCCTCGGCGGAGACCAGGCGGCCCCCGGCGACGGCGATCATGACGATGAGCAGGAGCACCGGGACCAGGACGATCATCTCGACGGACATGCTGCCCCGCTCGCCGGCATCGGCGCCGCCGGCGACTGGGCGCAGGCGGGCGCGGAGGGCTCGTGCAGCAAGGGCGGCCCTGCCGCCGGTGACGGCCCGGGTGGTGGTCGGGGTGGGGGTCACGTGTCCTCCCGGAAGGTCTCGCGTTCGGAGGTGACCGAGGCCCGCACCTTGGGGGCGAAGCCGGCGATGATGTCCATGGACTTGCCCGTCACCTCGACATTGACCTGGTTACCGATCACGACGACGTCCACCGACACGTCGGTGAGCGCCTTGCCGCCGACCCGGTGGGCGTAGGCCTCGCCGTCGGCCCTGGCGGCAGCGATGGCGGAGGAGTCGGCCGAGCCGTTGCGGACCTCGCGGGCGACTTCTCGGGCGGTGGAGGTCGCCACCTCGTTGCCGTACCAGCTGAGTGCGACCTGCACAGTGAGCAGCACGATGAGCAGGAGCAGCGGGAAGAAGACGAGCAGCTCGACGCTGGAGGCCCCGGCCTCCGAGCGCAAGCGCCTCGTCATCCCTCTCCGCAGCGACTGCATGATCGTCATCCTCTTATCACGGGGCCCCGTTGCCGCCGCCGCCTCCGTTGCCGATGTCCGGCACCTGGAGGTTGGAGGAGGCGTTGTTGACCATGCTGTAGATGGCCTTGCCGACGACGGCGGCCAGGACGATGAGGAAGCCGGTGATGATGACCCACTCGACGGTCGAGGCTCCCTTCTCCTCCGACAGGCGGTTGCCGACCCGCTCGCGCAGGTCGCCGGCGAGCATCTGGAGTGTGCACAGCATCTTGAGCATGCTTTGTCCTTTCCTTGAGAGAAACTGTGTGGTGAAGGTGTGGACGGTGAATCGTCGCAGGCTCTCAGTCAAGCGACCGGTCGAAAGGCAGTCAACTGGTTCGTGGAGGTTCTCCGTTCACAGGGCGGTCAGGCGGATCTGAGGGGTTCACACGGATCCGATGATTCCGGTCAGGGCCGGGTAGACGAGGAAGACGATGAAGCCCATGGCGACGATGAGCTGGGCCACGAGCATGGACTCGGAGTTCTCCCCGGCCTTGCCCTCGGCGTCGGACAGGTCGCGGCGGCGCATGCTGGAGGCCCGGGCGCCCAGGGACTCGCGGATCTTGGCGCCGTCCTCGGCCACGAGCGCCAGAGCGGCGGACAGGTCTCGCAGCTCGTCGATGCGCAGCTGGGTTCCCAGCCGGCCCAGGGCCGCCCAGGGCGTGTCCCCGCGCAGCCGGGCCACGTCGAGGGCGTCGCGGATGCGGAGCATGGCGGGATCATCGGAGAGGCTCGAGGCGGCGTCGAGGGCCTCAGGGACGCCGCGCCCCGCGGACAGGGACATGGCCACGAGGTCCAGGTAGGAGCCGACGACGTGGCGGAAGTCCCGGCGCGCCTCCTCAGCATCGTTGCGCAGGCGCAGCGTGGGCAGCAGCAGACCGACGACCCCCAGGGCGACGCTCAGCAGCAGGGGCACGGACCACCCCAGGGGCGCCCCCATGACCTGCATGAGGCCGACGACGAGCAGTGGCGCGGCGAAGCCCCCCACCCCGAGGAAGACCGAGGTCACCATGTGGCGCTCCAGGGAGCGCCCCACGACGGCCAGGTCCCCGGTCAGGGAGGACAGGTCCACGCCGGTGCGCCGCACGAGGGAGGTGATGCGCAGGCTGAGGGTGTCCACCCACTCGGGGGTGTCCGCCTCGGAGGGGTTGAGACGACGCACGTCCGCACGCATGCGGCCCTCGTCGCGGCGGGTGTCCAGCTCGGCCAGGGCCGCGGCGGGCTGAGTGGCAGGGGGCGCCAGGATGAGGATGAGGGCGAACAGGCCGGCTCCACTGAGCGCACCACCGATGAGGATCCAGGTGATCATGCGTTCTCACCCCCGGCCGGGGAGGAGACGGTCAGGAAGCGGCGCGGCAGCTGAACGCCGGCCAGGCGCCGCATCCAGAGCATGCCGACGGCGAAGAGCGCCACGACGACGACCAGCACCAGCTGGCCCTGCACGCTGGAGTAGGGGGCGACGAAGCTCCGGTTGAAGACGGCCAGCCCCAGCATGACGACGATGGAGAAGATGACGACGATCTGGGCCGAGCGCCGGGTGCCGGCGCGGGAGGCGGAGACGCGCTGTCGCATGTCGAGCTCGGAGCGGGCCGTGTCCGCCAGGGCGCTGAGGAGCTGACGCAGACCGGGCCCGCGCAGGCGGGCGTTCATGATGAGGGCGGAGACAATGAGGTCCGCCGTGGGGTCGTCGAGGTCGTCGGCGAACTGGCGCAGCGCCGTCGGCAGGGGGACGCGCACACGCATGCGATCCGCCAGGAGGGCAAGGTCCTCGCGCAGGACCGGGGCGGCGGCGTAGACGGTGGCGGGGATGGCCTGCTCCAGGCCCACGGCGCCGGCAATGGTGTCCCGCAGTGATTCCGACCAGGTGGCCAGGGCCTCGATCTTGGCGGCGGCGAGCTTCTCCTGCTTGGCTCCGCCGAAGAGCAGCGGCCAGACGATGACCAGCAGGCCGGCGGCGACGGCCAGGACGATCCAGCGGGTGAGCAGCAGGACACCCAGGCCGACGACGAGGGAGGCGATGAGCCGGCCGGACAGGCCCTTGAGGCTGTCGCGCAGGGAGCCCGAGGAGCCGGGGCGGTCGGGCATCATGTCGACGCCCATGAAGAACCCGACGAAGAGGAAGAGCCCTCCGCCGACAAGTGCGCCGGCGAGGATGGCAATAGTGGCGGTGGCCTGGTTCACGCGTAACCACCCCGGTAGGCGGCGGCCGGGTCGTAGCCGGCGTTGATGAGGTCGTTGACGCAGGAGATCGGTGCGGCCGGCTGGGCGGTCCCGGTCCCGTCGTCGGCGAAGACCTCACTGGACAGGACCCGCCCGTCGACGCCGTTGACCTCGCGCACGGAGGCGACGTAGCGGCGCAGCCCCCCGCCCTGGGAGAAGCGGTTCTCCCGGGTCAGGAAGATGACGAAGTCGACGGCGCCGGCGATGAGGAGGTTGGTGGCGTCCTGGGGCAGGTGCTCGGCGGACTGGATGGCGTAGGTGGCGATACGGTTGAACACCTCGGAGGAGGAGTTCGCGTGGATGGTGGACAGCGAGCCGTCGTTGCCCTGGCTCATGGCGTTGAGCATGGTGACGATCTCGTCGCCCAGGACCTCACCGACGATGACCCGCGAGGGGTTCATGCGCAGTGAGCGTCGCACCAGGTCCGCCATGGAGATCGCGCCGGAGCCCTCGGAGTTGGGCAGGCGCTCCTCGAAGGCGACGACGTTGGGGTGCAGGTCCGCGAACTCGCCCAGGCCCAGCTCCAGAGCGCGCTCGACGGTGATGAGGCGCTCCTCGGGCGGGATCTCGTTGGCCAGGGCGCGCAGGAAGGTGGTCTTCCCGGCGTTCGTGGCGCCGGCGATCATGATGTTCTTGCGGGCCCGCACGGCCGCCGAGCAGAAGGCGGCCAGCCGCGGGGTCAGGGATCCGAGCCGGACCAGGTCATCGAGGCCCACCCGGTCCAGGCGGGCGCGTCGCACCGAGATCGAGGGCCGCGAGCAGACCTCCATGACGGCGGACAGGCGCGAGCCGTCCGGCAGGCGCAGGTCCAGCTGGGGGTTGGCGGAGTCGAAGGGGCGCGAGGCCAGGCCCGAGTAGGAGCCGAGGACCTGCACGAGCTCGATGAGCTCCTCGTCGGACTCGGCCACCGGGGCGCCGCGCTCCTCACGGCCGTCGGCGTACTGGATGAAGACGTTGTCGTAGCCGTTGATGTCGATGTTCTCGACATCCTTGTTGTCCAGCAGGGGCTGGAGGCGGCCGACGCCGAAGAGCGCCGCGTGGATGCCCTGGGAGACCTCTTCCTCCTCCTGGGCGTTGAGCGGGCTGCGGCCGGCGGCGATCTCGGCGCGGGCGTGCTGCTCGAGCACGCGGCCGATGAGGGCGCGGGCGAACTGGCGCTCGTCCTCCGGGGACATCGGGGGGATGCCGGAGGTGGCGTCGTCGCGGCGCTGCTGGGCCAGGAGGTCGGCGACCTCCTCGCGCATGTCGCGGACGAGTCCCTGGTCGACGCTCATGCGGCACCTCCATTGATGACGGCGCCGGCGAGGGCGGTGGCGACGGTTCTGGCCGAGCGCACCAGCAGGGTGCGGCCCAGGGGGCGGGCACGACGGCCCGCCAGGGAGTCTGCGGCGCTCTGGTCGAAGGCCAGGACGCCGATGACGGGGACCTCCAGGCCGCTGCCGCGCAGCAGGCGGGTGAGGTCGTCGGCCTCGTGGCGGGCCTTCCAGGGCGCGATGAGGAGGACACCGAGGCGGACCCGCTCGGAGCGGCGGGAGGTCTCGGCGACGATCCAGGACAGGCGCTCACGCAGGTGGCCGTAGTTCTCCACGCCGGGGCGCACGGCGACCAGGGTGATGTCGGAGGCCATGGCCACGCCCAGGCTCGGTGCGCCGGGAGACAGGCGGCCGACGTCGGCGATGATGTCCCCCTGGCGTTGCAGGCTGGTGGCCAGCCCGGACCAGCCCGCCCCAATGGCTGTGGCCTGGTCGGGGCGCGACAGGCCCACGAGGACGGGCAGGTCGCCCTCGATGAGGGTGAGGTGATCGCGCAGGGGCGCGGCCGGGTCGCGGCGGATGGCGGCGGCCAGGGAGACGACGCCCCGGTCGCTGTCCAGGGGCAGGCCCTCACGGGAGCGGGTGCGATAGACCAGGTCGGACCCGGCAGGGTCGAGCTCAGCCAGGACGGCCGGACGGGGCCAGACCGCGGCGAGCACGTGGGCGCTCGTCGAGGCGCCGGGCGACCCCTTCGCGGAGGCGATCGAGATGAGCATCAGCTCTCCTTGATCGGCTGCCCGGACGCGGTCAGGACGACGGCGATGGTTCCGTTGGCCGAGGCGCTGGCGAGCTTGGCGGAGCCCTTCTTGTCAACGAGGACGGAGATGACGGCGCCGGAGGTCCAGTCCTCACTGGTACCCGAGGAGGGCCTGGCGGCGAGCACCTGGGCGTCGGAGACGATGACGTTCTGGGAACCGATGTCAACGATGTCGACCTTGTCGCCGGGTTGCAGGCCACCGGCCGGGAAGCGCCCGGCGTTGGCGGAGACGCCGACGACCTGGAGGTCCCCGCCGGGCACCGGGTTGGTGGCGAGCTGGGAGGTGTCCAGCAGCTGGCCCTTGGAGATCTCCACGCGGGCGGTGCGTCCGACGACCTGGTCGATCTGGTCCGCGCGTACCAGGGTGGTGAGGTCCGAGGAGACCGAGGCGCTCACCAGGTCCTCTTTGTCAATGACCTGCCCCGCCTTGATGGTGTCCTTGGCGGCCAGCATCTGGACGCGCTGGTCCAGACGCATGGCCAGCAGGCCCGCGAGCAGGGCGCCGCCGACGATGAGCAGGACGGCGAGGGCGGCCAGGAGCGGGCGGCGCTCGCGCGGCGCGGAGGGGAGGTGACCACCGGAGTCACGGGTCTGGCGGCTGGGCTGAGGCTGACCGACGTCATTCGTGCGACGCCGTGAGGAGCGTCCGTTCTTGGACAGTGCCATGGGGAGACCTCAAGTCGAATCGGATGGGACAGCGACAGCACCGTAGCCTATCCGTGACCAACCTGGCCGGGTGAACGGCCAGGATCCGGAAGAACGTCACATGGGTCGTTATCCCCTTGCGATCCGATGCAGATCATGGAAAGGTACTGGAAGCGACGGCCGTCACAGTCGCGGTCACATGAAGAGCCCTCGGGTATTCTTCGAGTGACTCAATGAACCGACCATTAAGGAGAATGCTGGCATGGCACAGATTTCCGCAGACCTTGATAGCCTCAAGACCCTCTACCAGACCCTCAAGGACGACGTCCAGCGGGCCGACGACATTCAGAAGCTGACCGACACCGCCCTTCAGAACGCCGTCTGGGAGAGCTCCAACGCTCAGAAGTTCCGCGAGGCCTGGGCCGAGTTCAAGCCGAAGCTCGTCACGTTCGAGCAGGCGTTCGCCACCGCCGCGACCGACGTTGCCAACAACTACAACAACAACGCGGACGTCAACGGTGAGAACGTCGAGCACCTCGCCGCTGTTGAGCCGATTGCCTGAGCGACCCTCTCGCCTGAATGGGTCGGGAACAGCACACGCTGTTCCCGACCCATTTAGCGTCTCTAGGCTCAGGCTCTCTCTCGGCTACATACAGCCTCGAGACATCTGACATCAATCTGCAGGCCCACCCGACGCGAAGCAGCATCACCCCCATCCATCTACTTCGGTAGGCATGGATATTACACCCTCAAATACAAGAAGCCAGTTCAATGAAGTCGTTGTCATGTCTGTTCGGATAGCCCACCTCTTGACATGCTTTGCCTGCGTGGTTCTGTCGGTCTCCAGCTGTTCGTTGTCGAAATCTAGCGATGTGAAGTCGGCAGTTGCACCCAGCAGCGTCGCCCCGTCCGAAGTCGGAGCAGAATGCCCTGGAGTCCCAACGACATCGGTGGACGCAGTCGCGAAGAATTTGTCTTTTTGGCCATCTGAGGCTCTGCAGAACAATTCCGATGCCGTGACGAACGTTGAATGCTATGGCCATAACGATAAGCATTTGATGGTATTTTACTCGCACTATGGCGAGAATCTGAAGGGGAAGGACGTCCACGAGCTGTCAAAAGCCTATCGAGCCTCGCAGCCCAGTAGTACCTTCCCCGTCGCGGGAGTCGTGGGCGCTAAAGGTGAGGTTTTCCTCGGAGATGACGGTGGGGGTAGCTCAATCATCACATGCGGTAACTCCTTCATCCTCGTCTCCTTCTACCCGTGGCAAGAACTAGGAGACAACCTTGACGTCAATCTTCGCAACCTGGCACTGTCAATGGTGCCTTGGGTCTGTCAGGGCGAGCCGGTGCCCGGCCTTGGGGCGGACCTGACACCAGCGTTCCCCGACGGGACAGCTACGGCATCGACCTCGCCAGAGGCGCCAGGAGGCGAACCGTCCCCAACTGCACCTGAATCGGAGTCAGGGCTGTAGCGGCCCCACCGCACCACCCTCTACCGCCCCACAGGTGACGGCTCAGAGGACGTCACTAGGGACTCAGGCCAGTCCCGGGATGCAATGAGGTAGGGGGCATGCAGAAGCCGCGATCGCGGCGACGCCCCTCATCCCCGCGCTGACCATCCACGCTGCACACGTGAGTCCAGGCGGCCTCTGGGTGGTGTCATGATTCCGCGGAGTGTGATCGGGAAGCGCGATCCCCGAGCTGCATGACAACCGACCGGGCCCCACACCCGCAGTCGGTGACAATCCGCTATCCTTCACACGAAAGCGCCCTTCGCTTGGGGTTCTCGAACGGCAGGAGCCCGCCTTGTCGCAGGCGAAGCGATACCGTCACCCCACTTGCATCACCTCAACAGTCAACACCTAAGTTTAAGGTCAGGTTGTCATGAAGCTTCGGTCTCGGTGCTTTGTCGTTGCGAGTGTCGCTATGGTGTTTCTGAGTGTGTCGTGCTCTGTGGTTGGCGGCGGGGAGGTGCCCCCTAAGAAGGTCGCGCCATTGCGTTCAGTCATGTTGACCCGCGAGGACGTCCCTGGGGCCACTGACGTGAAGTGGTCGAATATCTCGGGATACCAGAGTAATTGCCCCGCCGCGGATGATGACCTCAATCTGTCGTTGTCATCGGATCCTGAGACTCATTTGAGTGTCGAACGCCTTGAGGGTGATGGGATGTCCGTTACCCAGGCACTGATCTTCAATCTCATAGAGAGTGACAAGGGTGGACGTGTTCGTGCTCTGCAAGCAGATGTCATAGCCTGCGACGGTGTAGAGACGACTGAGAATCGCCCCTGGCCCGACAGGCCCGCACCTGCACCCGGGGAGCGAGTGAGCGTGGCGATGTCGACGCTGGAACCGGGCTCCCTGCCCAAGGGCGCCTTCGGTTTCAGGCAGCGGGCCACCACACGAGCCAGTGTCGTCGTCGTGGACATGGTCTACGCACCTGTGAGACGCGGAGACCAGCAGGGCATCCTCATGATCCGTACCGCCTCAACCGAGGGTAAGACCAGTCCGCAAGACGCCGTCGGGCTGCTGAACAAGGCGCTCCACCGCGCCGACGCCCGCATCGACCCCGACCAGCTGATCGCGCCGGCGCAGCCGACGCCGGTATCAGGCAGCGCCACGGCGACACCGACGTCGCCGCCAACACCCTGAGCCCACCCACGAACGCACCTTCCTGCGACTCTGGGTTGGAGCAACTCCAGCAGCAGTGGCTTCATCAGCCAGAGGCGGTAGCCGTTGACGTCTGCACCGTCGGAGAACAGAGATGTGGCCTTCGTCGGACTGCCGTGACTTGGTTGTGATCTGGCGGGTAGGGTCAGAGGGTTCCTGCTGCGCCGGGGGATTGTGCTCGGCCTGATCGTGGAGGTGCTTCCTCATGACCCGTTCCCGCGTCAGTCTTCCTGGTCACCGTCGTGTCGCCAGCGCCCTGGGGGCTGGCGTGCTGGCCGCCTCGCTGGCCCTGGCTGGCTGCTCGTCAAGCAACCCAAAAGGCGGAGGAACGATCCCACCCCTCAACACCGCGGGCGCCAGTGCTGCATCGACGACGGCACCGGCCGCCTCGGGTGGGGCGTCGGCCGGTGCGAGCGGCGCTGCCAGTGCGGGGGCGGTGACTGCTGAGTCCCTGTCCGACCCTGACCTGGGGTACACAGTGGTCTCCATCCCCCAAGGCCTGGACGCCACCCAGACCAAGGTCCTCCAGGACTATGTCGCTTACGACAAGGCCACCTGGCGCGTCTGGTCAACACGGGAGGGACTGGACGAGGCGCTGGGGCGAACCACGGGGGCAGCGCAAGTGACGCTCCAGAATACTTATGATTCTATGACCGATCAGGACAACCCTCCGATGAAGGTTGGCGTCGGTGATATTGAGGTATCAAAAGACGCTCAGACAGCCGATGTGACGGTGTGCCTCGACAGGACGCAAGTGACCAACACCGATTTTCAAGGGAACGATGTCACCAATAAAGAAAGGCAGCGTCGAGTTAAGATACAGGTTCACATGGTGCCGGACGATAGCGGTGTATGGGTCACAGAAAACGAAAAGAAACTGTCCTTCAATGAATGCACTACCGAATCTGGGAAGTAAAGAAATATATTAGGGGCTTCTGTGGTGAATGTCAAGATTGTAAGAACTGGACTGGCAGGCTTGCTTCTACTGTGTCTCGGCGTGCCGGCTCCAGAAGTGCTGGCAGAAATGGACAAGAGTGCACCATCTGATGTGTCTGGTTCTGCGGAGGGGACTGCTGATGGTGGTGGCGTGGTGACTATCTCGGTGGAGTCGAGTATGACGACGGCCGGTTCTGGCGGGGGTGACGGTGGTGGGGTGACGTCCTCGTCGTCCTCCAGCACCGAGGTGACGGTAAAGCCGGTGTGCTACTACAAGGCAGGCAAGACCGGCGCCGAGCAGGCCAGTCAGATCGACAAGAACAAGGCTGCCGCGGCAGAGCGGCAGAAGAAGCAAAACCAGAAGCCCACCAAAAATGGTTCAGGGCGGCCGTCTTATATCCTTAAGAGCGGGAACACCTACCCCGACTATGAGTCTCATCGAGACGACACCCAGGGGCGCTGGTACTTCCGCTACTGCGACGGAAGCTTCTATGACCCGAAGAATCCTGAGGAGTTCAAGAACGAGCGCAAGGCGTTCTTCGAAGCCAACCGCGACCAGAACATCTGGGTCCCGGCCGGTCAGCAGGCCCCCAAGCCGTACATCTCGGGAACCCGCCTGGCCAAGGTCGCCTGGGACGCGGTGAAGATCCCCGCCCCGACAGTGGAGACCAACCCCAAGGTCGGCCCCCAGGGGGCGACCCTGGTAGGCATGGACACCTGGGTGTGGGCCACCGGCAGCACGCCCACCAGCGTGACCGCCAGGGCCACCGCCGGCAGCACCACCGCCACCATCACCGCCGGGTCCTCCGGCCTGCAGCTGTCAGCCCCCGACGGCAAGGCCGCCTGCACCGGCTTCGGTATCGCCTGGCACTCCGGCATGCCCGAGGGCTCCAGCCCCTGCACCATCTCCTTCAACCGCAGCTCGGCCCACCTGGGCGGCACCACACCACTGACCATCAAGGTCGCCTACTCAGCCTCCTACACCGCCACCGACGGCAACACCGGCACCCTACCGGCCATCACCACCACCAGCACCATCAACCTCCCCGTCGCCGAGGTCCAGACCCTCACCACCAACCACAACAACCCCCGCCAGAACTGAACCGACCACAAGCATTGAAAGCAGCCGGGCAAGAGTTATCAACCAATAGACTTTTCAGGAAACACACATCCTATGACAGGTGGATAACAGCAAGTGAATGGACACGATTCCCACTCCAAGGCTGACGGCGATTCACTTCGCATGCAACGCCAGTCGCCCACCCGTGTCATACTTGCCGGTCTATTGGCTGCGATTCTTCTAGTGATGATCGGAGTCTCTTGGCACCTTCTAGGGAACCACAACGACCACACTCGCAAGAAGATGCCTGACCTCACGGTTCCCAGCGTCATTCCGAGCGGTTCTGCTCAAACATGCCGTGGCATACCCGACAAAAGCGTGCAGGCCTTGCTGGGTTCCTATGGCGACGATTTGAGGTATCGTTCAGTGCATCTCCAGAACTACACAACCTGCACCATTGCCAACTCGAACAAAAATATTCTTAGAATAATCTACGGTCATGCAGATGGCGACAACTTCCCTTCCGACAAGATCGCAACCGAGAAGAACGGGGCGAAACCAGTTGTCCTGCAGTCCGCCCCACAAGGTCATGGACTCGTGAATTCCACGGACACCGCCAACGCAGAAATTGTTTACCAGTGCGGGCAAGGACAGTTCATCTCAATCACCATCCGAGGCTACGTCCTTGAAACCCCGGTCGAAAGCAACCTGATTAATATGGCGAATTCGATTTCCTCACTGGCTTGCACCACATAGATGGCCGCCCTCTCCTGCTTCGACCTTCACCAACAGCGCCGGCAGATGCGTCGTCGCCCACCCTCACGGCCGGGGACATCTCGCGTCGGCGGGTGCTGTTTGCGCGTCCGGGGACAGGATTCCTGTCCCCGGACGCGCGGGACGTCCCCGGCCCGAAGAGAGTGTCCCCGACGGCGTCGAATGTCCCCGCGGACAGGGAGTCAGGCCCAGGGCTGGCGCTGGGCCCACTCCTGCGGGCTGACGCGGCGCCCGGTGTAGAAGGGCGTGTCCACGCGCACGTGCATGCGCGCCTCCGTGTAGCGCTGGTGGTGCAGGACCCCCTCGAGCCGGTCGAGGCTGTCGGCCTCGAAGCCGAGAATCCACTCGTAGTCGCTCAGGCCGAAGGTTGACAGGGTCGAGCCCTTGACGTCAGGGTACTTGGAGAAGCCGTGACGCCCGTGCTGGGCCATCATGCGCGAGCGCTCCTCGGGCTCGAGCAGGTACCACTCGTAGGAGCGCACGAAGGGGTAGACCATGACCCAGTCGCGCGGCGCCACCCCGGCCAGGCAGGCCGGCACGTGGCGGGGATTGAACTCGGCGGGCGTGTGCAGCCCCATGCAGGACCACACCGGCTCCAGGTAGCGGCCCAGCGCACTGCCGCGCAGGCGGTGGTAGGCGTCCTGCAGGACCTCGGGGTCGTCGTCGAGCCACCACACGAGCAGGTCGGCGTCGGCGCGCAGGCCCCCGACGTCGTACCAGCCGCGCGTCGTCACGCCGCCGGCCTCGACGAAGTTGGCGCTCTCCCCCAGGAGCTGCTCGCGCTCGGGCTGGGAGGCGGGCAGCGGGCGGGCCAGGCGGAAGACGGCGTAAAGGGTGTAGTGGTACTGGTTGTTGATGGCCTCCAGGTCGACGTCGGTGGCGTCGCGCGGGTCGCGGTGGGGGCGGCGCTCCTCGTCCTCGAAGCGGTGCAGGCCGCCCTCACCGGGGTGACCGCCGGGATGTCCGTGCTGGCCGTGGGTGTCGGTGCTCATTCTCTTCTCCTGGTTCTTATCGGAGCTACTGGGATGGGGACTATCGAGAGCCGTCGCCGTCGGTCCCGTGGTGAGCGGGCCGGCCGGGGTGGCCGGCCCCGTTCCGGCAGCACGAGTCCGGGCAGACCGTGTGGAACGGGCCGACGCCGGTGGTCGAGTCGGGCCGGACGTCCTCACCGCGGGCGGCGGCGGCCCGCTCGAAGAGGATGTCGACGAGGGAGTCGATGAAGGCCGGGTGGGTGCCGACGGTGGCAGCGCGCGCATACGGCATCCCAAGGTCGCGGGCGGTCTGGGCGGCCTCGGTGTCGAGGTCGAAGACGACCTCCATGTGGTCGGAGATGAAGCCGAAGGGGGCCACGACGACGCCCCCGGGCCTGCTCACGGGGCTGCCGTCGGTCAGGTGCCCGGCGGCCAGGGCCTCGAGGTGGTCGTTGACGTCCGGTTCGAGCCAGCGGGCCTGCGGCGGGCCGGAGCGCGAGCAGTAGACGAGGTCGGCCTCGACCGTCTCCAGGCCGAGGCGGCGGGCGACCTCGGGCACGAGGACGGCGGCCAGCGCCTCGTGCTGGGCGACGTAGGAGACCTCCGTGGACAGGTCGGCGGCCACACCCGGCTCTCGCCGCCCGGCGCCGGTCGGGCCGGCGACGTCGGAGGGGCGGGGAGCCCCGGAGGCGCCGGGTGCGCTCTTGGGACCCGCCCCCGGGGCGGAGCCGGCCTCCATACCCAGGGGGATGGAGTGGGTGACGAGCACGAGTCGCGCGTCCGCGGCCGCCACTCCCTGCTCGGCCAGGGCGCCGTAGGCCTCGACGATGGCGTCAATGTTGGCCTGCAGCAGGCCGGGGGTGTTGTAGTAGGGGCGCGTCTTGTCCGCGGTGAGCTCCACGGGACCGCCCCCGTCCCCGCCGACCCGGGCAGCGGCGTCGGCCTCGAATCCCTCACCGGTGGAGCCGTCCGCGCCGTCGGCGAGCAGGGCGACGGCGCCGGCCAGGTCCTCGCGGTACTGGCGGCACCCGGAGTAGGAGCCGAAGGCCGCGGTGGGCAGGGCCAGGACGCGGCGGGCCCCGGCGTCGGCCAGCTCGCGCAGGGCCTGGCTGACGAAGGGGTGCCAGTTGCGGTTGCCGACGATGATCGGCAGCGTCGAGCCGCGCTCGGCCAGGCGGGCCTGGAGGGCGTCGCGCAGCTCGGCGTTGCACGCGTTGATCGGGGAGGCGCCGCCGACGCTCTGGTAGTGACCGGAGACCTCTACGAGGCGCGAGTCGGGCACGCCGCGGCCGGCGGTGGCGTTGCGCATGAAGGGCAGGACGTCCTCGGGGCGGCGGGGCCCGCCGTAGGACTGCAGAAGGATGGCGTCGTAGGGGGCCAGCGGGTCGAGGGCCGGGACAGTGGCAGGGGCTCCGGCGAGGTCGGCGCCCGGGAGGGTGTCCGGGCGTGCGTCCAGGCGCGCGGGAGCCTCCTGGGTGGGCCCGGGCGTGGGCGCGGCGGTGTCAGTCATGGTTCTCTCCTGTGCTTTCCAAACCCCAGACGAGGTTGAGGGCCTGACGGTAGGCCTCCTCGCGGCCCTCCTGGCCGGCGCGGCGGGCCATGACGGTGGGCTGGTGGAGGAGGCGGGCGGCCAGGTGGTGCAGGGCCCGCTCGGCCTGCGCCAGGGGCACCATGGGCTCGCCGTCGATCTCGCTGGCGGCCTCGAAGCCGGGCTCGGCAGCGAGGTGATGGTGGGGGCAGGCCCCTGCGGCGGCGTCGGCGCTGTTGACACCGCTGACGCCGGTTCCGGCGCGCCCGTCGACGGCGGGGACGGCCAGGGCGAGTCGGCGGGCGGGCTGGGGGCGCAGACGGGCGGCCTCCTCGGCGACGACGCGACCCACCTGGGCGCGCAGGGCGGTAATGAGGGGGTCCATGGCCCGGCCGGCCAGGGTGCGTTCGAAGTCGGCGGCCTCGGCCTCGACGATGGCGCGGGCGGCGGTCACCTGCCGGGCCTCGGCGTCAGGAACGGCGTCGCGCACGCGGGCCAGGTCGAGGTGGACGACGCCGGGTAGGGCGCCGACGGCCTCGTCGACGTCGCGGGTCAGGGCCAGGTCGAGGATGACGAGCGGCCGGCCGGCTCCCCCGGCCGAGCCGGCTCGCTCGGCGGCGACGGGGGCGACGACGTCGGCGGTGAGGATCGGCCCGCCGGTGCCGCGGCAGGTGACCACAAGGTCGGCGCGGCTCATGGCCTGGCTCAGGGCGCCGGTGGGGACGGCGCGCAGGCCGTGGCCGGCGGCGAAGGCCTCGGCGCGGTTGGAGGCGGAGTAGACGGCGATGTCGCTCAGGCCGCGGGCGCGCAGGTCGGCGACGGTGGCGCCGGCGTAGGAGCCAGTGCCGACGATGAGGGCGCGGCAGTCCTCCAGTGGCGGCAGGTGGCCGGCGGCCTGATCCACGCCGACGGCGACGACGCTGCGCCCCTGACCGGACAGCTCGGTCTCGTGGGCCACCCGGCGGGCGGTGGCCGAGGCGCGCTCGACGACCCGCACGAGCTCGGGGCTGAGCGTGCCCTCGGCGGCGGCGGTCTCGGCGGCGCGCCGGACCTGGCCGACGATCTGGGCCTCGCCGACCACCATCGACCTCAGGCCCGCGGCGATGGCGAGCATCTCCCGGCGGGCGGCCGCCCCGACCAGGTGGGTCAGTAGGAGGCCGCTCGGGGGGAGCCCGGCGCGCTCGGCCAGGAAGGCGGTGATGGTCTCGCCCAGGTCTGACGCCGCGGTGGACCGGCTCGCGTCAGCCGGAGAGAGGTCCGGGTGCAGGGCCGCCGGACAGCCGGTGTCCGCCCAGGAGTCGGCATCGATGAGCAGGGTCAGGCGGTTGCAGGTGGACAGCACCAGGACCCCGCGCAGCGCAGGGACCGCCTCCAGGAGGTCCGACCCCAGCCCCGGGGCGACCGCACCGAGCCGGGCAACGACGTCGAGGCCCGGCAGTCGATGGTCTGCGGAGAGAAGATGAGTAGTCACAACGAGCGCTATTGAAACATCACCACGGGGAGCAGGCACAATAGCGGCGTGGCGACACACACCCGACATCATGACAATGCGTCATCACCATATTTCTGACACTCTGTCAGGACCCGACGGACGTCTGGAACGCCGCATCATCACGCGCAATAAACCCCCTCTGACCACTGCTGACAGGAGGCAGTCGGATATGTCTCGCATTCAGTTCCCTTATCGCAGGGAAAGCACGCGGCGTCAGCATTCTTCGCCCGATAACAGCGATTTCGTCACCGGCAGTTCACACAATGATTCAATGACTTGCGAGCCGGCGGCGAGGGCTGCCGGAGCGGCACGGCCTGCCGGGACCACGACGGGACCGGCTCCGTCGCCGGCGCTCCTGGAGGCGCTGGCGGGGCGGAGGCCCGCGCGCACACCGGTGTGGTTCATGCGTCAGGCGGGACGGTCGCTGCCGGAGTACCGCGCGCTGCGGGCGCGCGCCGGCGTGCCGATGCTGGATGCCTGCCTGGATCCTGCGCTGGCGGCGGAGGTGACGCTGCAGCCGGTGCGGCGCCACGGCGTCGACGCCGCCGTCTTCTTCTCCGACATCATGGTGCCGCTGCGCCTGGCGGGCGTCGGGGTGCGGATCGAGGAGGGCGTCGGGCCGGTCCTCGACGCCCCGGTGCGGAGCGGCCGCGAGGTGGGCGAGCTGGTGGCCCGCCGCTTCGGTGACGGCCCCGACACGGAGGGGGTCGGGGCGATCGAGGAGGCGGTGCGGCGCGTCGTCGTCGAGCTGGGCAGTCCGCAGGCGCCGAGCGTGCGCGAGGGGCTGAGCGAGCGGGCGCGCGCCGGGCTGGAGCACAGTGCCGGGTCGGCGGGGTGGACGCCGGTGCTCGCCTTCGGCGGGGCGCCCTTCACGCTGGCGGCCTACCTGGTGGAGGGCCGCCCCAGTCGCGACCACCTGGCGGCGCGCACGCTCATGCGCGCCGACCCCGACTCCTGGGACCGGCTCATGACCTGGTGCGCGCGCCTGACCGGCGAGTTCATCGCCACCCAGGTGCGTGCCGGGGCGGCCGCGGCCCAGCTCTTCGACTCCTGGGCGGGCTCGCTGTCCCCGCGCGCCTACCGCGAGCGCGTGGCCCCCTACTCGGCGCTCGCGCTGGATGTCGCCCGCCAGGCCGTCTCCCCCACCACCGGTGAGGCGGCGCCGCTCATCCACTTCGGGACCGGGACCGCCCGGCTGCTGGGGCTCATGCGGCAGGCGGGGGCCGACGCCGTCGGCGTGGACGAGCGCATCGAGCTGGGCGAGGCCATTGAGGCGCTGGCCGGGGCCGACCCGCAGGCGGGGGCCTGCCCGGTCCAGGGCAACCTGGACCCGGCGCTGCTGGCGGCGCCGTGGCCGATCCTGGCTGAGGAGCTCGACGCGGTGCTGGCCGCCGGGCGCGCGGCGCCGGGGCACGTGGTCAACCTGGGGCATGGGGTCCCGCCGGCCACCGACGCGGACGTCCTCACCCGGATCGTGGCTCGGGTGCACGGCTCGGCCGACTGGGAGTCCGTGGCCCTGGCCGGGTGGGAGGCATGAGCGGGGAGGCCGTCGAGGAGCGGCGGTGGGACGCGCTCGTCATCGGCGGCGGGATCGCGGGTCTGACGGCGGCCTGGGACCTCGTGCGCGCCGGGCTGCGGCCGCTGCTCATTGAGGCACGCGGCTACACCGGAGGGCTCGTCGCCGCCGGGAGCATCGGTGGGGCGCGCATGGACCTGGGAGCCGAGGGCTTCGTCGTGCGCGGCCAGGCGGCCACCTCGATGCTCACCGAGCTGGGGCTGCGCACCGCCGCCCCGCACGGCCGGCCCAGGCTCTTCCTGCCTCCCCTCGCACCGGGCGCCGGCGCAGGGCCGTCCCAGTGGGGGCTGCACCGGTTTCCTGAGCACGCCTACCTGGGGATCCCGGCAAACCCAATGGCTCCCGACGTCGTCGCCATCATCGGGGAGGAGGCCGCGCGCCGGGCCGCGCAGGACGCCGACCTGCCCGGTGCAGTGGGCACCGGCCCCGAGGATCCGGCCGACCTGGCCTCCTTCGTGACTGCGCGGATGGGGGCCGGCGTCCTGGAGCGCCTCGTGCGGCCCATCGTCGCGGGCATCCACTCGGCCGACCCGGCGGATCTGGCGGCCGACGTCGTCATGCCCGGGCTGCGGCGGGCCACGGCGGAGCTGGGGTCGCTCAGTGCCGCTGTGGCGGCGGTGCTGGAGCGGCGTCGGGCCCGCCAGGACGGGGCGGGCGGCCGGAGCGTGGACGCGGCCGTCGAGGGCGGGCTGTTCCGGCTCACCGACGCGCTGCGCGAGGCCATCGAGGCCGGCGGCGGGAGTGTGCGCACCCGCACCGGCGCCCAGTGGCTGCGGCCCGGCAGCGGCCAGGAGCGCGCGGACGGGGAGGCGCCGGCCGCCTGGCGGGTGGGGATCGCCCCGACGCGCCGGGGTCCGACGCCGTCGGATGAGCCGGTGCCCGATGGTGCGCAGGAGGTCGTGGCCACCGACCGCGTCGTCGTGGCCTGCTCGGCGAGCGCCGCGCTGCGGCTGCTGCGGGGGATTCCCTACCTGCCCGCGAGCGCGACGGAGCTGACCGTGCCGGTGGGGGCGCCGATCGCCCGCTTCACGCTGGTGGCGCGGGCGCCGGAGCTCAGTGGCGAGCCTGTGGGCTCGGGGCTGCTCGTGGCGCCCGCCGGCGTTGCTGAGCCCGGTGAAGTCGCCGGCCTCACCGCGTCGTCGTCGGCCGGTGCCGGGGCCTCTGTGTCGGACTCTCATGGGACGGATCCCGGGGGGTCTGCGCGCCCGGTGGCCTGCCCGGTGCGGGCCAAGGCGCTGTCGCACCTGAGTGCCAAGTGGCCGTGGGTCGGTGCCGAGCTGCGGGCGCTGCACGGCCCGGACGTCCACGCGCTGCGCCTGTCCTACGGTCGGCCCGGGCAGCCGCGACCGCAGGTGGATCTGCAGGTGGCGCTCGATGACGTGGCGGCCCTGACCGGGGTGCGGATCGAGCCGGAGGCGGTCATCGACCACATGCTGGTGCGGTGGGACGGGACGCTGCCGCCGGTGACGCCCGCCTACCGGGAGCGCACGAGGCGCCTGGAGGAGCAGCTGGCGCCGGTGACGGGACTGGAGGTCACCGGGGCGTGGGTGGCCGGGACCGGGATCGCGGCCGTCGTCGAGCACGCCCGCGCCGCGGTCGGGCGCCTGGCGGGCTCCCATGGCGGGTGAAGCGCCGCGCCAGGACGGGGGCGGGCGGCGCGTTCGTATATTAGGTCTCGAGTTCGTACTTCCAAGGTACGAAGGCGAGCCCTACGGTACGAACGCGCCAATGGAAAACCACGCACGAGGAGGGGATGCATGACCACGACGGGGACGGGCTCCCAGCGGCTTCGCCTGGGCACGCGCGGCTCGCGCCTGGCGCTGACCCAGTCCGGGCAGGTCGCTGAGGCACTGATGGCGGCCGGCGGGGGCGGTGCGGCCGCCGCGGCCGGCAAGGCCAGCGAGGGTTCCGGCGGCCTGGGCATCGACCTGGTCACCGTGCGCACGGACGGCGACGGCGACCGCACACCCCTGCGGCAGCTCGGCGGGGTGGGGGTCTTCGCGGCCCGGCTGCGTCACGCGCTCTTGGATGGCGAGGTGGACCTGGTGGTCCACTCCTTCAAGGACCTGCCCACGCAGCCAGTCGAGGGTCTGGAGGTCATCTGCGTGCCACCGCGCGAGGACCCGCGCGACGCCCTGTGCGCCCGCGACGGCCTGACCCTGGCCGACCTGCCCGAGGGGGCCCGCGTGGGCACCGGCTCGCCGCGCCGGGCCGCCCAGCTGCTGGCGGCCCGCCCCGACCTGGAGGTGGTGGACCTGCGCGGCAACGTGCCCACGCGCCTGGCACGGGTGCGAGGGCTGGAGGCGGTCGGCGTCGGCACCGATGAGCCGGTGGCGCCGAGCCGAGCCGATGCCGCCGGCGACCTGGACGCGGTGGTCCTGGCCCTGTCGGGGCTACGGCGTCTGGGGCTGGAGCACTGTGCGAGCGAGGTGCTGGACCTGGAGACGATGCTGCCCGCACCGGCACAAGGGGCCCTGGCCGTGGAGACGCGAACCGGCGAGGACTCCGCGGAGCTGGCCCGGGCCGTGGCGGCGCTCGACGACGAGCCCACGCGCCTGGCGGTGACGGCCGAGCGGGCACTCATGGCGCGGCTCGGGGCCGGCTGCGCGGCGCCGGTGGGGGCCTGGGCGCACCTGCGGGGCGGCGATCAGGAGCCGTGGGAGGAGCACGCCGAACACGGAACCGGGTGGAACGAGGGCTTCCGCGACGATGACACCGCCGTGACCGGGGGCAAGCAAGGGGCTGGGGCCGCGAACGGCGGCCCGCGGCCAGTCGGGGTCTCCGAGGTAGGACCGCACGATTCAGCGGCCTCGTGCCACTCGCCGCGGGTGCTCGTGCTGCGAGCAGTGGTCACCTCACTCGATGGCGGCCAGGAGGTCGGCTGCGAGCTAAGTACTGAGCTGCCCGAGGCCTCTGGGGTGCCAGGGGCTCCCGGGGACACGGCGGTTCGGGCGGCCGAGGCACTGGGGGTCAGGGCGGCCGAGGTCCTGCTGGAGGACGGCGCCGACCAGATCGTCGACCTGTACGCCAACAAGCCCCGGCGGGACTGAGGCCATGGCGCAGTCCACCTCACGCACTGACTCGGCCGGGGGCGTGCCGGGCCTGCCCCGGGAAGGCGGCGGAGCACCGCTGTCGGGGCGGGTGGTTCTCCTGCCGCGCCTCAAGGAGCGCGACCGCATCGCCTCGGCGCTGGAGCGGGCCGGGGCTCGGGTGCTGCGCGCCGCCGTGACACGGACGGTTCCGGGTGAGGCGGCGGCGCTGGAGGCGACTGCGCGCAGGATCGTGGCGGGCAAGGCGGCCTGGCTGGTGCTCACCTCGGCCCGGACGGTTGAGGCGCTGGCGCCGTACCTGCTTGCGGAAGCCGCCTCGGCGACCGGAGACCAGGCCCTCCATCAGGAAGCCGGCACGTCCGGCCCCCACGACGGCTCCGTGCCTCCCCACACCCCAATCACCCCACCGGGACAGCACCAACCACGCTCAAGCATCCCGCCGATGCGGGTGGCTGTCGTCGGTCCGGCGACAGCACGTGCGTGGACCAAGTTCACCGGGACCGCCCCCGACCTGGTGGCCCGAGGATCGGCCGCCGCCCTCCTGAAGGAGCCCGCGTTCGCCGGAAGCCCAGCAACCGGAGACCACGCGCCCTACCAGGAACCCGACATTCCCAACACCCACCACGGCACCCCGCCACCCCACGCCCCAGCACGGATCCCGGAATCGAAGACGGCCCCTCGAGGCCTTCCCGGGGGTGTCACCGGCCCGCATGACTCCAGCTGGAGGGCTCATGCCTCCGACGATTCCCCCGCTCGGCTTCGAACCGCTCCGGAGGCGGCACGGCGCGTGCTGCTGCCGGCCTCGGCTCTGGCCGACCCGGCACTGGCGGACGGCCTGCGTCGAGCGGGCTGGGAGGTGGAGCAGGTGGCCGCCTACACGACCGTCACGGCTGACGCCTGCAACCTGCCCCCGGACCTGGAGCACAGGTGGGCCACTGGCGGTGTGGACGCGGTCGTGCTCACCGCCCCGTCCACGACGCGGGCCGTCCTGGAGCTGCTCGGCCCGCCGCCGCAGGGAACCGGGCTGGTGGCCATTGGCGCCACCACGGCGGCGGCCACCCGCAAACTCGGTCTGACGGTTGCTGCCGTCGCCCCCTCCCCCACGCCCGAGGGGGTCCTCCAGGCCACCATCGACGCCATCCGGGCCACCGCGGGCCCCACCCCTCCCCCTCAGGAGCCGCCGTGATGGCCACATACCGGCGAAAGTGTCACGATTGGTGACTTTTCATCGCCGCCACTACCCCCGACGCATCTACCCCCTCAGGTATTTACCCAGGTCAGAGCCAGACGCTCAGATGAGTTCAGCAGCCACAAACCCCGCTCGGCGCACTAAAAGTCGCCATTCGTGACACAAAACCACCCCGCAGCCTCTGAACCCGACACAAGCGCCCCCCGCACAAACCTCCTCAGACCCACCCGATCCGCCTCGTTCCAGTCATTCCAACACTGTGGACGGCCTGCGAGGCGGCGGACCACCTACCACCAGGAGCACCTCATGACCGATGCCCTTCGACCGGCCGCCGACTTCCTGTCGCGCCGCTCCGTCCCCGACCCACAGGCCCCCACGGTCCGCCCCCGGCGCCTGCGCACCACTCCGGCGATGCGGCGCCTGGCCCGCGAGCACATCGTGGACCCGGCCGCCCTCATCCTGCCGGTGTTCGTGCGCGAGGACATCGACACCCCCCGCCCCGTGGAGGCGATGCCGGGCGTCGTCCAGCACACGCTGGACTCACTGCGTCGCGAGGCCGCCGCCTGCGCCGAGGCCGGCATCGGCGCCATCGACCTGTTCGGTGTTCCCGCCACCCGCGACGAGGCCGGCACGGCGGCCTGGGCCGAGGACGGCATCCTCAACCGTGGGATCGCGGCCGTGCGCGCGGAGGTGGGGGACGAGGTCGTCGTGTGCGCGGACACCTGCCTGGACGAGTTCACCAGCCACGGCCACTGCGGCCTCATCCGCCCCGACGGCCCGCGCGCCGGTGAGGTCGACAATGACGCCACCCTGGCCACCTACCAGGCCATGGCCGTCTCCCAGGCGGAGGCGGGGGCGCACATGGTCTCGCCGTCGGGGATGATGGACGGGCAGGTCGCCGCGATCCGCGCCGCCCTGGACTCCACCGGCCACGATGACGTCTCGATCCTGGCCTACTCGGCGAAGTACGCCTCGGCCTACTTCGGGCCGTTCCGGGAGGCCGTGGGCTCCACGCTCACCGGGGACCGGCGCGCCTACCAGCAGGATCCGGCCAACCGCCGCGAGGGCATGCGCGAGGTGATGCTCGACGTCGCCGAGGGGGCGGACATCGTCATGGTCAAGCCGGCCGGCCCCTACCTGGACGTGCTGGCCGACGTCGCCGCCGCCTCCCCGGTGCCGGTGGCGGCCTACCAGGTCAGCGGCGAGTACGCGATGGTGGAGGCGGCCGCGCAGCGCGGGTGGATCGACCGCGAGCGCGTCATCGCCGAGTCGGTGCTGGGCATCGTGCGCGCAGGGGCGGACATGGTTCTGACCTACTGGGCTCGGGAGATCGCCGAGAACTCGGCCCTGCACTGATACAAGAGCCACGGAGGGCAGGATCGTTCCGGTAGGTTGGGAATCAGTTCCGCCCGGTACGGCTCACCGGCCCGAACCGGCCCTGACCAGTCTCTTCACAGTTTTACCGACAGGATCACCGTGACTCAGCAATCGCAGCCCGCAGGCCGGCCCTCCAGCGCCACCGCTTCGACCAACACCTCCCTGTTCGAGGCGGCTCGCGCCGTCATCCCCGGGGGCGTCGACTCCCCGGTGCGCGCCTTCGGCTCGGTGGGGGGCACGCCGCGGTTCATCGCCTCGGCGAGCGGTGCCCACGTCACTGACGCCGAGGGCCGCAGCTATGTGGACCTGGTGGGCTCGTGGGGCCCTGCGCTCCTGGGCCACGCCCACCCGGAGGTCGTCGCCGCGGTCCAGGCGGCCGCCGCCCGCGGCCTGTCCTTCGGCGCCCCCACCGCCACAGAGACGCTCCTGGCCGAGGAGGTGCGCCGCCGAGTGCCGGCCGCGCAGAAGGTGCGCTTCGTGTCCACCGGCACCGAGGCGACGATGACGGCCGTGCGCCTGGCCCGCGGCGCCACGGGCCGGGATCTGGTGGTGAAGTTCGCGGGCTGCTACCACGGGCACAGTGACGGCCTGCTCGCGGCGGCCGGCTCGGGCCTGGCCACCGGCGGCCTGCCGGGCAGCGCCGGCGTACCCGCGGCGGTGGCCGCCCAGACCATCGTCCTGCCCTATAACGACGTCGCCGCCCTGGAGGCCTGCTTCGCCGAGCGCGGCGCCGAGATCGCCGCAGTCATCACCGAGGGCGCCCCGGCCAACATGGGGATCGTGCCACCGGCGCCCGGCTTCAACGCCGCGATCCGCCGAGTGACCGCCGAGCACGGCGCGCTCATGATCCTCGATGAGGTCCTCACTGGCTTCCGCGTGGGCCCGGCCGGCTGGTGGGGCCTGGAGGCCCTCGATGGCTGGACCTCGGACCTGCCGGTCTTCGCCACCGCCGGCGCCGCTGCTTCTGAGCGCGCCGACGTCGCAGCCCCCTCCTGGCCGGGCGCCGACTGGCGCGAGCGCGCCGCCTGGGTGCCGGACCTGGTGACCTTCGGGAAGGTCGTGGGAGGCGGGATGCCGCTGGCCGCCGTCGGCGGGCGGACGGAGGTCATGGACCTGCTGGCGCCGGACGGCCCCGTCTACCAGGCGGGCACGCTCTCGGGGAACCCGCTGGCCACGGCGGCCGGCCTGGCCACGCTCCAGCTGGCCGACGACGCCGTCTACGCCTCGGTGGCCGAGCATGCCCGGACCATCGGCGAGGTGGTCTCGGCGGCCCTGAACGAGCAGGGCGTGCCCCACCGCGTGCAGCGGGCGGGCTCGCTGTTCTCCTTCATGTTCGGGCAGCGGGCCGCCGAGCAGGGTGTGAGCGACTACGAGGCCGCTCGCGCCCAGGAGACCTGGCGCTACGGGCCCTTCTTCCACGCCTTCCTCGAGGCGGGGGTGGGCCTGCCGCCGTCGGTCTTCGAGGCCTGGTTCGTCTCGGCCGCGCACGGCGAGGCGGAGCTGGAGGCGATCGCGTCTGCGGCCCCGGCGGCCGCCCGCGCCGCCGCCCAGGCCCAGGCGAACTGACCCGCCCGCCCCTCAGCCGGATGAGGCACCAACTCCTTACGTGATCTGGTTGGCGAGTAATGCGTTCGACTCACACAACAACCGCCCCAAATCGTAGACAATGAATAACAACACCGCTATAATCATGTCATGAGCAGCGATAAGTTACCGATCCTAAAGTCGATACACGCGAAGAACTATCGTTCTCTCGCCGACGTCGACGTTGATTTCGGACGCTTCTCCGTCCTCGTCGGCCCCAACGGATCAGGGAAGTCGAACCTACTGTCCATCCTGAGATTCATCCGGGACTCAGCACGGACAGATATCTCCACCGCAGTCACCGCCCACGGCGGCTTTGACCGCCTACACCGATCTACAAACAAGACCGGCGGTGTCGAGTTGACCATTAAGGCGCAGATCACGGAATTTGCATCGACAAAAGCCCCGGATGTTTACACACTCACCTTGGAACAGGATGGCCCGAAACTGCACCGCAAAGAAGAGTTCACCTACAAACGAACTCAAGGGAGGGGGCGGAGACTAGGGTTCTCTGTCGATGGCGTCGACGCAGTGAAGGTTGAAGGAAATACAACGAGACGAAGGAGTTCCCTCACCCTCACGGACTCATCATCCTCGGCGCTTGGAACTTTTGCGCGCATCAATGCGGACTGGCTAGGAGACGGCCCCAGCCACTTCCTCAACTTCCTGTCCTCAATCAGGTACCTCGACCCAGACGTTCAAGCCGCACGTCAACCGAGCCGGGTAGGACACGAGCCCCTCCTCCCCCAAGCAGCCAATCTATCCACTGTCCTCCAACGCATCAGAGAAGAGGACCCTGACGCGTTTGAGACCCTGACTCAGGACCTTCAGGAATGCCTACCGGGGCTAGACACCATTGAGTTCACAAGCAGAGGCGGAGACGCACTGTCCGTCGTCACAACTCTCCGAGAAAAGGGGCTCACCCAGTCGATCGAGTTGGCGGACGCCTCCTTCGGAACCGTCCGCATGCTTGCCCTGCTCGCCGCCTTCCACGACCCGACACCACCACCACTCACCGTTGTCGAGGAAGTCGACCATGGCCTGCACCCTTACGCCCTGGATGTCCTCGTCGACCGTATGCGGCAGGCCTCTGAGCGCACTCAGGTCATTGTGGCCTCCCACTCCCCCACCTTGGTCAACCAACTCGCTGCGGACGAGCTGATCTTGTGCGACCGCGACCCTGCAACTGGTGAGTCCGAGATCCCGGTCTACACCAGCAGCGAACTCACAGACGCTCAGGAGGCGAGCGGACGCCGACTGGGGGAACTATGGTATGCGGGAATCCTCGAAGGAGTACCCCGACATGGTTAAGAAGCCCGTCATCCTCGTGTTCGGTGAAGGTGGAAAAAACGCTCAAGGAAAACACGGTTACGATGCTGAAGCTATCGCAGCCCTTCTCCCAGCACTGAATCCGAGCATTGCTCAGACCTACGATGTAAAACGGCTCACAGACCCTCCTTCATTGACCCGAGGAGCTTCACACAGAAGCGTCCAGAACTGGATGGAAAAGTTGAGCGACATGATCGCTGAACAGGAAAGGGTCCGTCCTGTTCACGCCGTCATCGTTCATCAGGATACCGACCAAGAGGACGCAGATCTTGAAGGGCGCACCCAATTACTTGAGCACCTTAAGCAACTGAAAATACCAGCAGTCAGAAAAAGGGACAGCAAGAAGGGTCAGAGAAACAAAAGTAAGTCACTGTCTCATAACCATCGAGAGGTACTCGCCGTTACGCCCGTAAGGATGACTGAGGCCTGGTGGCTGCTGTTCCCTGAGACGGTGAGGACACTAGCGCCGGGCGCATGGCGGGATCTCAAGTTCGCTCAGGAACCTGTGGAACGTCATCAGGACCCCGCCGGCCACCTGACGAGTCTCACCGATCGTCACACCAAAGGTAAACGCAAGTACAGCAAGTCCGATTCCCCAAAGATCGCGCGAAAACTCGCTGAGCGAATCAAAAGAAATCAGGAGCCCGCTAAACCCGTCAACCCCGCCAGCGCCTCCTGGGACCAGTTCGTCGACGACGTCCGATCCCTGTAGCACACTCCCGCACTGCACGAGGGCAGGGACGTGCTGGCAAGGGTTGTGCGTAGTGAACGAGAACTCCACCTACGTGGGGTTCACTCTACTCCTGACCAGAGGGCACCGGCCCTCAGGCAGTACCCCCGGCCTCCAGGCGAGCTGACCGCCCCTCGGCGAGGCCGCCAGCCCCCGTCCCTTACGGCCGCCAGGGCGGCGGGGCGAGGGCGGCTTCGTAGGCGGCGACGTCGACGTCGGCGTTGAGGCTGATGACGATGCGCATCCGGGAGTCGGGGTGGGCCGCCAGCCAGCGGCCGATCGTCTCCAACGTCACCAGCGCGGCCTGCCGCTTGGGGTAGCCGAAGACGCCCGTGGACAGCGAGCACAGGCCGACGCTGCCCAGCCCCGCGGCGTGCGCGACGTTGAGGACGCTCGTGTAGCACGAGGACAGCAGGCGCCGGTCATGCAGGGTCGGTTTGCGCCCGTCCTCGATGACGGGCCCCACCGAGTGGATGACGTGCTGGGCCGGCAGGTGGTAGCCGCCGGTGAAGACGGCCCGGCCGGCGGGCTCCCCGCCCTGGCGACGGGTGGGGTCGAAGGTCTCCGCCCAGGTCATGTAGCGGGCGCACTCGGCGCGCAGGGCCGGCCCGGCGACGGCGTGGATGATGTTGTCGATGCAGCGGTGCCCGGGGGCGAAGCAGCCGAGCATCCCGGAGTTGGCGGCATTGAGGACGGCGCCGGCGCGCAGCCGGGTGAGGTCGCCGCGCCAGAAGGCCACGTTGCGGCCCAGCAGGCCGGGAACGTGATCGGTGATGGCCAGGGGCGGGATCTCGGTGGCGTCGACCATGCCGCGCTCGGCGGCCTCGGCCTCCAGGAGGGTGTCGAGGTCGGCGGCGATGTCCTCGGGCAGGGGAGCCGGGGGGCGGGCGGTGAGGAGGAAGTCGAGCATGGTGCGCAGCTCGTCGGGGTCGGTGGGGACCGTCGAGTCGATCCAGTCCGTGGCGCCCTCGGGGTCAGAACGCAGGAAGGCGTAGACGAGGTGGCGCACCAACGCGTCGCGGCCCGAGGCACCGACGGGGACCGCCCATCGGGCTCTGACAGCGTGGCTGACGTGGGACTCCAACTTCACGCGGGCCATCATAGGATATCAAAACGTAATGTTCTGCCCTTGGGTGGGCGAGCCGGGTAACAGACGACGACGTCGCCCGGAAACGGCGGGTTTCCGGGCGACGTCGGACGGCTGCAGGGGCCGGCAGGCGGCCCCGCGGTACCTGACGGATCAGGCCTGAGCGCCGGAGGCGGCCTCCTCCTCGGCGATCTTGGCCTTGAGCTCGTCCATGTCGAGCTCGCGCACCTGGGTGATGAGGGAGTCCAGCGCGGGGGCAGGCAGGGCGCCGGCCTCACGGTAGACCAGCACGTTGTCGCGGAAGACCATGAGCGTGGGGATCGAGGAGATGCCCAGGGCCCCGGCGAGGTCCTGCTCGGCCTCGGTGTCGACCTTGGCGAAGGTGATGTCCGGGTTGGCCTCGGAGGCCTTCTCGTAGATGGGGGCGAAGCGCATGCACGGGCCGCACCAGGAGGCCCAGAAGTCGACGATGGTGATGCCCTCGCCGTGGATGGTGTCCTTGAACTCGGGGCCGGTGATGTTCTTGGTGGCCATGAGTGTTCCTTTCAAGACTGGAGACAGATGGGTTCCACTGCGGCCAACACGGCCGGGCCCCAGCCTATTCCTGGGGCCGGCGATCCTTGTGTCGGGGCGCCCGGCCTCGCAGCTGCCTGTACCACCTCCCACCTACCAACACCACCCACCCCGTCACCTCCGGCCGATGCAGCACCCCTTCTGCCGATGCCAGTCGACCTCCTACCTCCTGCGGCCGGGGACATTCCACGCGGCCGGGTGCGCGCCACTCCGGGCGGGGACAAGCTGCGCGTCCGGGGACAGGATTTCGGTCCCCGACGGCGTCGAACGCCCCTGTTATGTCTCTGGACATGGGTGACGGTTCTGTGTCAGGACATGGGTGACACTTCGGTGGGTTCTGGGGGTGACACTTGTGGTCTGAGATTGAGCGGTGAGCTCTGATAAGAACCGTAGTGTTGATCCTCGTGTCCGTCTGGCGATCGCCCAGTGGCCTGATGACGCGCCTCGTGGGGCGGTGACGACGTTCTGCGCTGAGCACTCCATCTCACGCAAGACGTTCTACGTCTTGCGGCGCCGAGCCCGCCTGGAGGGGCCGGCGGCGGTGCTTGAGCCCCGGTCGCGTCGCCCGCGCTCCAGCCCGGCCCGTCTGCCTGAGGCGGTGCGCTCCCAGGCCCTGGAGGTGCGGGCGGCCCTGGAACGCTCAGGTTTGGACCACGGCCCGATCAGCGTGCACGACAAGATGGCCTCCATGGGACTGAAGGCGCCCTCACCGGCGTGGCTGGCCCGGCTCTTCCGCGACCAGGGGGTGGCCCGCTCAGAGCCGTCCAAGAGACCACGGGCGGCCTGGAGACGGTTCGTCTACCCCGCCCCCAATGCCTGCTGGCAGCTCGATGCCACCGAGTACGTCATCACCCAAGGACGCAAGGTGGTCATCTTCCAGCTCCAGGACGACCACTCCCGCCTGGCGGTGGCCTCCCTGGTCGCCTCCAGCGAGACCAGCCAGGCAGCCATCGACGTCTTCGACAAAGGCGTAGCCGCCCGGGGTGTGCCCCAGCGTCTGCTGACCGACAACGGCATCGCTCTTAACCCCAGCCGGCGCGGAGTCACCGGACGCCTGGTGGAGCACGTGCGCTCCCTGGGGGTCGAGCCCATCACCTCCAAGCCCTACCACCCCAGCACCCAGGGCAAGAATGAGCGCTTCCACCAGACCCTGTTCCGCTACCCGGACCAGCAGCCCCTGGCCGCCTCCATCGCCGAGCTTCAGGAGCAGGTCGACCGCTTCGACCTCATCTACAACACCCAGCGCCCCCACCAGGGTCTACCCGGGCGCATCACCCCGCAGCAGGCCTGGGACGCCACTGAGGTGGCCCAGGCGCCCCGACCGGACCGCGACACCGCCCCCATCACCCCAGGAGGCTCAGCCCCTCAGCCAGACACCACCGCACGGCACCAGGTGCATCGACACAAGCCCATCGGTGCCACCGGACAGCGCGAGCTGACCGTCGGCCGCAACGGCACCGTCCACATCAGTGGCATCGCGTTCCTGGTCAACCGCCACCTGGCCGCCCCAAGGCACTTCCTACGTCTCTCACCACCCACCCGACCCCACCAACCAGCGCGGAGGCCGCGGCCGCAAGAGGCTCTAACTGTCACCCATGTCCCGACACACCAAACGTCACCGAAGTCCTGACACAGAACTGTCACCCATGTCCCGAGACATCACAGGCGTCGAACGCCCCCGACCGCACAGAAATGTCCCCGACGGCGTCGAATGCCCCCCTGGGTGAACGGTCCCCATAGGCACGAGGCACCCACCACCCTCAGACTTGACTCGCCAGCCACAACCGACCCACCGACAGTTTTCAGGAGGGCACCCATGGCGATCTACTGAATCGCCCCGGGTTTGATGGAGGCAGTGATGACACGGAAGGATCACTGTCATGGGACAGAAGAAGTACCCCGATG